>WJMC01000106.1 GCA_014728145.1 Candidatus Zixiibacteriota bacterium
AGGAATGCACCGCTCCGCCATAGGCGATAAACTGGAAATCAACTCCGGCTGAACTCATCTCCTGCATGAAATCATCAATCTGTTTGTCAGGTACATGCGGATCAGCCGCGCCATGGCATACCAGTATTTTACACTTGATGTCTTCAGCATCGGAAGGATCCGGAGTATCGAGATTGCCGTGAAAACTTACGACCCCGGCGATATCAGCTCCTGAACGCGCCAGTTCGAGCACTGTACCGCCGCCGAAACAGTAACCTATTGCGGCGATATGGGAGTTATCACTGAGTTCATGTTCTCGCAGAACCTCCAGTCCGGCCAGAACCCGGTTGCGCATAAGCTCCCGGTCGGAACGATATATACCGGCCTGCCGGGAAGCTTCCTGGGCGGTTTGCGGGCGAATCCCCTTGCCGTACATATCGACGGCGAAAGCGATATAGCCCATTTCCGCAAGTTGCCGTGTTCTCATTTTGGCATAGTCATTTAGACCCGTCCATTCATGCACAACCACTACACCCGGGTGTTCACCCTCGACGCTGTCATCGTAGGCCATATACCCGAGAAGGCTGGTGCCACCATGGTTGTATTCGACATCTTCGGTGATTATCTCGGCTTGAAGGGTAACAGCGAAGAACAGAACAGATATAACTATAAAAATTCTCATCTTATTCCTCCATTTTTTTATTAATTGCGCGAGGCGCTTTATTTTCTAAAGCGTAGAACAAACATTCGAGACGGTTGGTTCAGTGACACGGCAAAATGCATTTTCAATGTGAGTATCAGTTATGATATGAATATGCCAAATATCTTGACTATATTCGTCTTTAGGCTATTTTAGGTAAGGATTCAAATAAAAATTTCACTCAGGATATAATATATCCAGCATTGATCATTATCGCACAAACCTGTCCGGTTTCCAGCGCTTTGATCTATGTCGATTTATGTACCTGCAATATTTTTTGTTATAACTATCAGGAGGTTCTTACCAATGAAATTTACCATTATTGCAAGAGCCATGTTGTTTCTGGCTGTGATTATCGTGTTCGTTTCTTCAACCGCTCTTTGCGAGGATGACGGTATCCCGATCTGGGGACGTAAGGATGTCAGTTTCGAAAAGGGACAGCTTCCGCGCTGGCGTGAAGATGGCAGGCCCTACGACCCGAATCAATCATTAACTCCGATGATGATAGTGGCTGATCAGGCACCACCTGACAAAGATATGCCGACTATGGGTCTGGTCGCTTCACCCCCGGAATATGATTCATGCCGGGGAGTGTTGTTCGAGTACAATTCTGCCGGGTGGCCGACTGTGGTTACAGATCTTGTGGTAGCACTCACCTCTGATCCGGGACACAGCGAGATAGCTTACGTGGTCTGCCAAAATACAACCCAGATGAGTTACGCCCAGTCAGCATTTACCGCGGGTGGTGCGGATATGGGCAAGGTCGAATTTATAATCGAACCGACCAACGCTCTCTGGATTCGCGACTACGGCCCGCATTTTATCTGGCAGGACAGCACCCTGCAGATCGTCAACAGCCAGTACTACCCGACTCGCCCGCTGGACAATTTTATCCCCGCTCTTCTGGCACAAAACCATTTTAATATCAACAGCTACGCTATGGGGCTGTACTATTCGGGCGGTAACTTCCAGCCGGGGCCTAACCGGAGCGGGTTCGTGACAGCTCTGGTGAATCTTGATAATCCGGGTTCTGAAGGTTTCGATCTAGACTTCATTGCCGAACTTTACAACACATATCAGGGGATCGACAGCCTGCATATCATGCCCCAGCTTCCGTTTTCTGTCGATGGCACAGGTCATATCGATATGTGGTTTTACATTGTCAACGACAGTACTGTGATCATATCCGAATTTCTGGCAGGCTCCGACCCGCAGGCGATCTCGGTGACCGAGAATTCCGTTCCGTATATGGAATCATTGGGCTACACAGTTTATCGCACCCCCGCCTGGAATGCCCGTCACCCGCAAAACAATTACAACACGCACTGGACTTACACCAATGCCCTGCGTGTCAATGACCGTATATTTGTTCCCGCTTTCGGACCGGGCTGGCATGACTACGACGATGAAGATTCGATTGCGCTCGAGGTCTGGGAGACAGCAGCCGGTCCGGATGTCGAGATCGTGCCGATCAACTGCTACCCGATCATCTGGGCGGCGGGCGCGATCCATTGCATTACCATGCAGGTTCCGCTCTATGAACACATGGCTCCTTCGGCCTGTGTGCTGTGGCCCGACGGCGGGCAGTTATTTGTAAGCGGTGATACGGAAACAATCCGCTGGGAAGCGTCCGATACCGACAATAACGACCTGTCCGAAGCCGTGCTGTACTACTCGTCTGATGATGGAGCTTCCTATGAGTTAATTGATACAGTGCCAGATAATGGTACGTACGACTGGACAGTGCCCGAACTGGTGACTGATTCCGCGCTGGTCAAGGTTGTCGCTGTCAGCTTCGATCTCGACCAGTACGAGGCTGTCAGCGCCGGGGTTTTCTCGATTGCACCGGCCGATCAGTTCGTCTATGATTTCGCAAGCGGTGCCGGCGTGGATCGATTCTGCTATGGATATCACACCTATAACTGGTCACAAATCGAAGGCAACCGCACACCGGTAACCGGCGAGGTCACCAGCACCTCTTACGACCGTATGTCGGCTTCGGATGCGACCGGCAACGATTACGATCTCAATCGCTATATAACTCCCGACCCCTCCAATAATTTTGAATCGACCCATATCTTCGAGTTCACTATCGCCGAAGCCCCAGCCGAAATCGCCAATATTGAGGTATTCTGGGAGGGCTATTCTGATAACTGCGCCATGATGGAAATGTATGTCTGGGATTATACCGCCTCGAACTGGTGCGATGGTGATGGGCTTTTCAGCCAGAATCGTTTCATGGACAACTGGGCCGGAAATGCTGATGGTTACCTGGAAAAACATATCCGTTCAGATTTCGACCGCTTTATCGATGCATCTGGCCAGATGACAGTGCTGATCTATTCCGAACGGGGACCGGATGGCAGTTATGTAACTTATAATCCCAGTTTCCACGACTATTTCTCGATCACCACTTCGGTTCTGCTTCCGCAGTATGTCTGCGGTGATGCTTCCGGTGATGATGTCGTGGATGTTTCCGACGCTGTCATGATCATCAATTATGCTTTCGCCGGCGGTGCACCACCAGATCCGATCGAATCCGGGGATGCCAACTGTGATGGCGTTGTCGATGTCACCGATGCCGTATACCTGGTCAATTTCGCTTTCGCCGGAGGAAACAGCCCCTGCGATCCGGACGGTAACGGTCAGCCTGATTGTTGAGATTAGTTAATTGCTAAACGGCAGGAGATTAAGATGAGATTCCCGGGCGCCATAACAATATCCTTCATTGTTGTACTTACAGGTATGCTGGATTCTGTCGAATCCGAGAAGTATTCGGCGGACAACAGGAGCATGAGGATATTTGAGTTCGAGCTGAGGGGAGCTCCTGAAACCGAGAATTTTATCGCTGTGACATCAGATCCTGAAACGATTGCGACCTGCGAGGCTGAACTTGACCTGCCTGTTTCACAAAGAAATCTGCATATCAACGGTACGCTTGACTATGGCAATGGTGGTTACAATTTCAACTGGAGCTGGCATTTCGTCCCCGGGCAATGGGTTCTCACTCCGATATCAGTTGAACTCTGTGATGGTGTGCCTTCGTTTGTCGAATCCGATCTCCAGTACTGGATCGAAGATATCGGGTATTTTTGTCCATGGTCATCCCACGTTCTGCGGGAGATCGATCACTTCTGTGGGGACGCCAATTCCGATTTAACTGTCGATGTGTCCGACGCTGTTTTTCTCATAAACTTCGCGTTTGCCGGTGGTCCGGCTCCCGATCCGATTGAGTCGGGCGACAGCAACTGCGACAGCAGTGTGGATGTGTCCGATGCGGTATATATTATCAATTTTAGCTTTGCCGGAGGTAATGAGCCCTGCGATCCGGACGGCGATGGCAGTTTCGATTGCTGAAACAGTTAAATAAGTACAGTAAAATGGCGCGGTTTTCTGCCGCGCCATTTTTAAATCGCCTGATTTTAGAATTCAAGTTCCATACCGAAGACCGGTAAAAATGTCCACTGGTAGATCACATCCTGTTTTTCCTCGATCTCATTCCAGTAATAATTGGCCACATTCTCACGGTTGTAAGCGTTCCACACCGAGAAATATACGATCAGGTTGGCGTGACTGAAATGAAACCGCCGGTCGACTCTCAGGTTGAGGGAATGATAATCAGGCATTCGCGCCTGATTGACACGGTTGCGATCATACACCGAGCGGTTGATCAGCCTGGAAGCTTCGAGATCGAGCGGTGTATAGGGAGTCCCGCCGGCATAAATCCAGCGCAGGCTGTATTCCCATTTACTGTTAGGTTTGTATCCGCCCTCGACACTGAACACCAGCCCGTTGTCATAGAGGCGATCGCGCCAGACATCATCCAGCGCTTTGTATTCTGATTTCGAATAAGACGCGCTCACAAGGCCGTAGATACCTTCGACCAGTTTCTTCTGCAGTATCATTTCGATCCCGTAGGAGCGTGCCTCGCCCGCGTCGATCAGTTCATTATATTTCTGCGCGTAACCGTAATAGATCATTTCATCGATCACGAAGCTTTGAGGCTGATCCGGATCGAGAGGGAAATTGCGGTAGTCCTTGTAATAGCCCTCCAGCGTCAGCCTAGTATCCTCCCATAACAGCCTGCTGGCACCCAGTATATAATGATAGCTTTCGAGATCCTTCAGGTCCTTGAAGTCCTCATCCTGAGACAAAAGGAGAAGGGGCGGACTCTGGTAATAGATCCCGAATGCGGCATTGAGGCTGGTGCGATGATCGAGATCGCAGGAAACAGATATCCGGGGCGAGATATGCGAATGACCGCTGTAATCGAAGTAGTCGTAACGCGCGCCCAGCGTGGTTGTGAACGATTCTAACGGCTGGATAACGAAACTTCCGAATGCGCCGTAAACGGGTGCTTCAATCTCCTTGTTGACGATCAGCGGGGGAGTGGTGTCGCCGAAAGGATTTGTGTATTCGCCCTCGAATTTATCGTAATCATTGACCTGGTACTTTGCCTCAGCCCCGAATTCCGTACTGAGATGATTGTTCAAACGAAAGAAATTGACATTACGAAATCGAGCTGAACTCTCATGTGTGTTTTCCTCGAGCAGTTTTTGATCCGACTTTGTTTCGGTAAAATCAGCTTCATACTTGGTAGCCATATACGAGACAGAAGTGTTTGAAAATCCGCTCTTGTACAGCGATTTCAGGTTAATCCCGGTCGCATACTCATAGCCTTCGTGTTTGCCGTAGAAGGCATTGCCGTCCTCAAACGATTGATCTTTATCGAACTCTATGAAATCCACTCCGGCGATTCCCAAAAAAGAGAGTTTCATATGAGGTGACAAGTCGTAAACCAGCTTGCCCTGGTAATCGCTGTATCGCGGGGCTACCCCGGTGGCGATGGCATCGACAAGCAAATCGAGGATACTCTTGCGAACTGAGAGCATCCAGGAACCGCGACCATCGGCAATCGGCCCCTCCCCGACAGCGCCCATACCCGCCATGTGGAGGTCGAGCTGGAAATCGTACTCTTCGCGGTTGCCCTCGCGAAAATCGAGTTGCATTACCGATGACAAACGGTTGCCGTAGGAAGCCCTGAATCCGCCCGCGGTAAAATCTACGTCCTCGATGAAATCGACATTCAAAAGCCCGATCGGCCCACCACTCGAACCCTGCAGGGGATAATGATTGATATTCGGGATTTCTATATTGTCGATGAAAAACGCGTTCTCGGAGGGTGAACCGCCCCTTACCACCAGGCTGTTTAACTGATCGTTTACTTTTGAGATACTCGGCAGACCGCTCACAATCCGGCTGACATCGCCGGCCGAACCGGGTGCGCGCCGGATTTCCTCCGAACTGAAACTGATGGTCGAAACAGGGTCATCCTCCTCCTCGGCAAAATAGCCTGCTGTGACGGTGACATCCTCGCCTTCCAGGTAAGTGGGATGCAATTCGGCCTCGATTGATGTGTAGCGATCGGATTTTACGATAATATCGGTGCGGGAAAGCGGTTTGTATCCGATTATCCGAAACTGCAGGGTGTAACTGCCGACCGGAAGATCCCTGATTACAAAGTCCCCGCTGGGATCGCTGACTGCGCCGCTGTCCGTATCTTTAACACGAATATTTACCGCGGCCAGAGGTGAGCTGGTCTCAGCATCAATCACTTTTCCGCGCAGACTTCCCGTTTTAAACGATTTTTTGCCACTGCGATCAGTTCGATCCTGAGCATTGAGAGATGAAATCCAGATCAGGTTCAGGCCAACGAACAGCAGAAGCATAACACCGTAGGATTTTGATCGATTCATGGTTTTTGGTGACCTCCAGATTTTGTTATGTTAAGGGAGATTTAGATTTTGATTAGTGTTTGATGAATAATGTTCACATACTGACCATCAGTCACTTTTTGTCAAAAAAAATTAACACTCCAGAAACTCTTTCGAAGCCAGGCTGCGACGTGTGAAGTCCTGGAAATCTTCGAACGGATTACCTAGATCGATATCATGGGTTTTGACGTGACAGCGCCAGTTCTGGGCCAGTTGAATCACGCCATTGCTTTGAGCCCAAAGTTGGACCGCGGCCCTCATCGGATTGATCGAAGCCCGGATCGAGCCATCATCGATTCCGCCCTTGATAACGTCGGCCAAAACCTTTAGAATCGCCTGACCACTGTCATGAGCCTCCGTAGCCAGGGGATCATTCTTGATTTTTTCGAACATCCGGCTGTCGAAACGTTCTACGAACGACATGACCCTGAAGTAGTTAGGGTACTCCTGCGCGAAATCGTAGTAGGCCTGACCGATTTGAGCCGTCTTTTCCAATCCGTTACTGCCTGCCTTCGCTGCCTCAATGAATTTCGATCTCAGCAAGTAGTTGGCGCGTATTGCGATACCTATATAGATCAGCTCCTTGCTCTTGAAATACAAATAAATCGCGCCTTTGCTGAGTTGCGCCTTTTTGGCGATTTGCTCGACAGTGGCTGTTTTGAAACCTTTGATGAAAAAGATCTCTTCGGCCGCGTCCAGAATCGAGTTGTACCTCTGGAGCCGTTCTCTTTCTTTTCTTTCAGCAGTACTCATAATTATACTTGTGGTCATACACTGACCATCGGTCATTAATTTAAACGTTTCTACGGAGAATGCAAGAAAATGTTTCAGTTTTTTTAAATGTTTACGCTCCAAAGTTCTCAGGTTTTAAAGAGACTCAAAAAATCGGCGGACGCGGTCTTTTACTGTATACGCTCGATAACAAAAAGACAGGTCATAAGACCTGCCTTTTTTCTTGAGATAATTACAGTCTACTTTTCGCCCATGAAGGGATATTTGAAATCCTTGGGTGGAACGAAGTTCTCCTTGATCACGCGTGGTGAACACCAGCGGAGCAGGTTCAAAACCGATCCGGCCTTGTCGTTGGTACCCGAAGCACGAGCTCCGCCAAACGGCTGTTGTCCGACCACAGCGCCGGTCGGTTTGTCGTTGATGTAAAAATTGCCGGCCGCGTCACGCAGGACTTTCTCGGCCAGTACGATCGCCTCACGATCCTTGGCGAAGATCGCGCCGGTCAGGGCATAGGGTGAAGTCTCGTCACAGAGATGCAAAGTCTTCTCGAAATCTTCATCGTCATAAACATAGACAGTCAAAACCGGACCGAAGATCTCCTCTTCCATCAGTTTGAAATGAGGATTTTCAGTCAGTATCAGTGTCGGTTCGATGAAGTATCCGGTCTTGTCATCGTAATTGCCGCCGAAGATAAACTCGGCTTCATCGGAGCTCCTGGCGAAATCGATAAATTCGACGATGCTGTCGTAGGCGCCCTTGTCGATCACGGCATTGAAGAAATTAGTGAAGTCCTCAACATCGCCCATGTTCATCTCATTGTTATGAGCCACCATCAGTTCCTTGATTTTCGGCCAGAGCGATTTAGCGATATAGGCCCGGCTGGCGGCGGAACATTTCTGGCCCTGGTACTCGAATGCGCCACGGGTCAATGCGGCCGCGGTCTCCTCCGGATTGGCCGAGGGATGCACTACCACGAAATCCTTGCCGCCGGTTTCGCCCACTATGCGGGGATAGCCACGGTAGTTTTTGATATTCTCTCCAACCGTCGACCACATCTTGTGGAATACGCCGGTCGAACCGGTGAAATGCACACCTGCAAGGTGCTTGCTTTTGAGAACCAACTCGCCGATAGCTGCGCCGGGCGCGGTGACCATATTGATGACACCATCGGGCAGGCCGGCTTCCTGCAATATCTTCATAAACAGGCTGGCGGTATAGACCCCGGTCGAAGCCGGCTTCCAGACAACCGTGTTACCCATCATGGCCGGTGAAGTCGGGAGATTACCTCCGATCGAGACGAAGTTGAAGGGGGTCACGGCAAATATGAAACCTTCCAGCGGACGATAGTCCATACGATCCCAGACTGTCGGCGCATTGCCGGGCTGCATATTGTAGATCATCTGCGCGAAATATGGATTATATCGCAGAAAGTCGATCAGCTCGCAGACACCGTCGATTTCCGACTGGAAGACATTCTTGGAATGAGCCAGCATGGTGGCGGCGTTCATCTGGTAGCGGTACGGTCCTGCCATCAGATCGGCCGCTTTCAAAAAGATTCCCAGTCGATGTTCCCATGGCATGGATGCCCACTTGGACTTGGCTTCGAGGGCCGCCTCGACTGCCATCTTGACTTCCTTCTCACCTCCCTTGGAATATTCGCCCAGCTTGAGATCATGTTTGTGCGGGGCGGTAATCGGGGTGCGGTTGTCGGTGCGGATCTCCTTGCCGCCGATGATCATTGGAATATCTTCCTGTTTCGACTTGAGTTCCTCGATCGCTTTTTTGAGTTCCGCCCTTTCGGTAGAACCGGGAGCATAGGAATAGACCGGTTCGTTTTTCGGTTCCGGTATTCTAAAATTTCCCATCCGTCTGCCTCCATTTATATTTCAGGTTAGTAACTTTCTCAGACCGGTATATTAGTTTGTAGAATTTCGTCAAAAAAAGCGGGCTGTCAAGCATTTCGTGCAAGATTTTGAACCCAAACTGGATTCTATGTTTGAAATTGACTTGCAATTAATCTGATTTAGACCTAAACTATAAGAATAAATTCTGGAATATGCCTGATATGAAAACAAGTCTAACAATTACATGAGCAGGTGGTTCTATGGCTAATGATTTGAGATATAATATCGCTGACCAGCGCTTGACTTACAGCGGACCCAAGGCGATCCAGCGTATTGACGATGACTACCTGATAGAATTCAACCAGCTTCACAGCAAGGTCCTGGATCATTTCAATATCACGCTGGTTGAGGGGTATATTAACAAGGTCTCAGACAAGATTTCTACCCACTCCAACCTGGGAGCGCTCAGGAACAGGCAACTTCGGCAGTCGGTAATCTTATCGGCCGCGCTTTCAGCCCTGGCAGTCGGTCTGAACGGCCATGCCAGCATGAAGAAGTATTCCGAATCGGAGCGTACCAGCGCATTAAGGAGCGAATTGAAACGTGCCAATGACCGTACCGCCGCACAGGTGATGGCCGAGGTCCTGCAGAGGACGACAGAAACTTTTCCGCGCGGTGAGGAGGTCGTGATTGAATGTTCTATCACCGAGGGTGTTCGGGTCAAACCGGGCAAGGAAGCCGGCGGAAACCCGACTATCGCAGTAGGCGCATTGTTCGGTAAGAAAGAACATCGTCATGACTATGGCCTGAACCTGCATCCCAGCGTGACTATGCTGTCGATGGGTAACGATGTCATTGACGGTACCACCAAGTCAGTTATGGGTGAACATTCCTCGCTCACCTCGCTGTTTCTGACCGAATCGGGAGTCAAGCGCCATCTGCCCGACATCTATGTTCAGCGCTGGATGGCCGGCCGCTATTTCAAGGAGTTTAATCCCCGCGAACATTCCCTTTTAGAGGCGGCCGAGGTTATCGCTAAAGCCTACAAGATGAAAAGCATCGATGAAATGACTGTCTATTTCCTGGATCGTCCGCGTCATCATCCGCCCATGGATGAGTTCAACAAAGCCGGTGTACCGACACCGTGGGATAAGGACGGCGACCTGTTTCCGGCTCTTCTTCTGGGTGAGGATCATCTCCGTTTCCCCGATGGCAGGGGACTGTCGTCGATGATCGGCGAGATCGGCGGTTCGGCGGAATGGGCTGTGGGTGTGCTGCCCCTCGTATGGCGAGGCGGACAGGCCCTGGGTATGCTTACAAGCCAGTCAGCCCTGACCCGCAAGGACAGCTCGGCCGAGGATAAATGGAAATCTCGTTTCCACTTTACTGAAGAAGAACTGATGCTGATCCATGACGCCCGGTTCGAACACAAACCATATTTCACCATCAAGGACATACTCGAGGATCCTTACGCCGGTGGACTGGCCGCTTTCGGCGCTATTTCCGACAACTATTTCTATCCTGACCTGACAGGTGTTAAAACCGATCCGGAGAAAAACCTGCTGTTCGTGAATGTCATGGTCATCAACTCACTTGGACTGGTCCAGCACTGGCATTTTGTATTCCAGTGCCGTCATGATATCGCGGATACCGCTCATAGGTTCAATTCACCCAAAGAAGAGCTTCTCAAGCACTCCGGGGACGAACTCGAAAAGCGGATTGGTAAGATGCTCGAGGATCCGGTCGGTCGCAAACGCTATCGCCTCTTCTTCATCAATGAATACTACCCGGCAATTATCCATGTGCGCGACAAGATGCTGCTTTTGCACCGTTCGATCAAGGCCTTGATCGAACGTGGCGCCCTGCAGCCTAAAGACGAAGAGATCTGTGATCTGACAGTCAAGCTGGCGCCGGAATGGTTTGCCGAGGAAGACTGGTAGACTGATAATAACGCAAAAAAAATCCCATCCAAATACGGATGGGATTTTTTATTGTTTAAGAATGTGTGCTATTCAGAAAGATGCTTACCGACCAGTTTGGTCATCTCAAACATATTGACCTTTTTCTTACCGAAGATCGGCTTGAGTTTATCATCAGCCATGATCTCGCGTTTGTTGCTTGGATTCTGGAGGTCGTTCTTCTTGATGTAAGCCCACAATTTCTTTGTGACCTCGGTGCGGGGAAGGGGTTTCTTGCCGACTACAGCCGCCAGCTCATCAGACGGTTTCAACGGCTTCATGAAAGCCGCATTCGGTTTGCGCTTGGATTTTTTTTTGGCTGTGGTTTTCTTTTTAGCTGCGGTTTTCCTGGTAGTTGTCTTTTTAGCGGTCGTTTTTTTAGCCTTCTTGGCCGTGGTTTTTTTTGCGGCCGGCTTCTTGGCGGTTTTCTTCTTGGCTACTTTTTTCGTGGAAGCGGTTTTTTTCTTGGCCGCTTTCTTTTTCGCCGCGGGCTTTTTCGCTTTCTTCTTAGCGGGCATGCACTACTCCTTTAAACAGGTTTATCTTTATTACTTCTATTCTTCGACAGTTGCCTCTGACCGGTGAGTTGCTTCCTCATTAATTTGCATGAGAAAATTAAAATTGTTTAAAAATCTATTGCAACAAAAACTTCGCTTCTTCATAGAGAAAATTACGTTTTTTTAGGGATTTCCTGCAATTGATGGTAAATATTCTCCACCCCGGGACATTGAATGATTGGAATATTAAAAAACTGAGGAAGTTTTTCAGTCGCTCAGGATGTATTCGCTGATGTCAATTCCGTATTTATCCGGTTCCACCATATGGACTACATTGCGGATATAACGCCCCGATGATTCATCATAGGCCGCCAGTTGCACAACCGGCGTGGGATTTTTCTTGCCGTCTTTGTCGGCGATGATCTTGACCGTTGGACGGAAGATATCATCCGGATTGTTGTTGATCACCAGCCCCAGTTCCTGGGTGTCCAAAAGCAGGAGGCTTCCGGCCGGGTAGATTCCGACAATATTGATCAGCATCTTGAGCAGATGGGGATCGAACTTGGTATCTACCTGCTGCATCATCTTGAGCACTACTTCATCGATCGGAACATTGTGCTTGCGATAAATGCGATCCGAGGTGAGGGCATCAAAAAAGTCGCACAGGGTTACGATCCGGCTGTACAGGTTGACCGGTTTCACCCGCCCGATGTCGGGATAACCGGTGCCGTCGAGATTCTTATGATGTTCGAACGCTACAATAATCGAACGGGCGGTATAACGATCCAGCAAGAATGATCTGGCCAGTGCTTTGGCGCCGTGGATCGGGTGTTCCTGGATACGTGAGAAGTCGTCATGGCTGAGGCCGTCGGCCTTGTTCAAAATCTCCAGGGGCAGGCTGGTTTTGCCGAAGTCATGGAAGATCGCCGCGATACCAAGCTCGGCCAGTTCAGCCCGCGAAAAACCCATCCGCAGACCGAGGGAAATTGAAAAAATCGAGACGTTCACGCAGTGGTTGAAGGTGTAGCGGTCGAAACTCTTGAGCGCGGCCAGCCGGAGGGTGTATTCCTCGTTTTTGATGATCTCATCCACAAGAGAATGAACCACTCGCTTGACCCTCTTCATGTTCACCTGTTGACCCTTCGAGGTAGTGGTCAGGATCTCCTGCACGACATTGACAGCCTTGAAGAAAGTCTGCCGGGCGCGCAGTTTTTCGTCCTTGACAGCACCGGCTTCATGGCTCGAGATCATCATCTGGGGTTGCAAAAAGACAACATTCTGCACATCCTGTTCGATAAGCCTGCGGTTAAGCTGGTCAGCATTCGTTTCCTCAGCCTGTTCGGTTATCAAAAGCCCGATCATCTTTTTGAGTTCATCGAATCCTACACCTCTGCGAAGTGCCAGTCCGGATATATTCAGATGGTCGAATTGCTGCTGGATGAATTTGGATATCTGGTACAGGTCAAGGCCGACCTTAAGCCTCTGTTGATTATAGAACAGGTAGCCCTCGATAAAAGCCAGCGAGATTTCGTCCTCGGTTTCAAGTGTCTGCCGGATGCTGGCCTGGAATGTTTCAAAATGCTTAATCGCGTTTTCATTGTCGAAATCATACAGGGTGCAGGTTTTCATGCAGACGAAGAAACTGACAAGCAACTCCCTGCCCTCGAATTGCAGTTTGGACATCTCAGTTTTTTCGCTGTCCCTGTTGAATACCTGTTTGACTTCTGAGATCGGTTGCATCACTTCCGCACCTTCAATTCTTCCAGTCCGCTTTTAGTCTTCTCCAGTACCAGGCGGGCATAAGCACCCAGATCTGATTTTTTGGAGGCGATTTTTTCAATCGTTGCCAGGGCTTCTGGATTTCCGATTTTGGAAAGCGCCAGGATTGCCGTCTTCTTTAACGGCTCGTACTTCTCTTTGGAAAAAGGCGTCCATTTCTTCGCTATCTTCGACAACTGCTCGACCGCAAGTTCTTTTCCGGTAGAAGCCAATGCGACAATTAACGCTTTGCGTTCCTCTTCCTCGAAATCATCGAACTCGGCTGAATCGATTATACTGCTGATAACCGGAAAAGCGGGTTCATAGCACTCGACTGTAACCAGGTCGATGACTTTTCTGCGGATATGATCCTCCGGATCATAAAGCATAGATATAACATATTCGAGACCTTTGGGTGAATCTATTTTCTCCACCGCCGCGACTACCTCCCAGCGCACACGCGGATCGGAATGTTCGGAAGGTTTTTTGAAATAGGTCAGTCCTTCCGGCTTGCCGATTTCTCCGAGAATCAGGATGGCGTTACGGATTACGTACCAGCGTGAATCGAAGACGGCGTTACCGATCACGTCCAGGCGGTCGGAACCCTTATTGACCAGCGCCTGAATAACCATCCGCCGTGCAGGGAAATACTCCAGCTCTCCCAGCATCCAGATCAGCGAGGTCAGGCTGTCCCAGTCCAGTTCCTGCAAATACATTCGAACTCCCTCGAGGTCGCAGTTTTTCGACTGGTTGAGGATGTTAGTGATCTTTGAAAACCTGATCCGGTCGCCCGAACGGCTGATCAGGTCGCGCAGTTTTTCAGCCCTCACCTGTGAGTTTTCCAGGACATTGGGATATTCCTGCTTGAGATTGTGCAGGAGATAGACCAGCAGGGGAAACTGGGCTTCATTTAAAAGACGGTCGAACAGTTCAGTCAGGGTATCGACTGAATCATCGAAACTGGGGAGATCTTTATCGGTTGCCATAATCGAGATTAACAGGTCTATCGCCTCGAATTCGATAATCAGGCTGGAATCTTCCCTGACCAGCTCTTCGATATGTTCCTTTTCCTCGACCGAGAACTGGTGGACGTTTTTAAAGATATTCTGAAAGCATTTGTTTTGTTCGAATTCAACTTCGTTTCCAGATGGTGAATCATCGCCCGAAACCAGCTTCTCGAGCGGATTTTCGGTTTCCAGTTCCGACTCTGTTAAGACAACATCGGCATAAGCCGAATCATCGAGGTTCTCAATCGGCTGATATTCTTCCTGTATTTCAGCAAAAGAGAAATCATCAACAGCCTCGTATTCGATGTGCAGGAAGTCTCGTTGCCAGAAGAGATTGACAAGGTCTTCGAAACCCTCCGAATCTTTCCAGACCGTCAGGATGTCATCAAAGAAATATTTCCATTCCTCACGAGTCAGGCCTTCCTTAAAACAAAGTCTGCGGATTCCGTCACGGTGCAATAGCCCGGGAAGGTTTTCCTCCCGCGAGGGCGATTTGAAAATCATCTTGTTACGGTCTTTGATGCAGTCGTTGTGGACATCAACTTCCAGTTGATGGTATTCCAGAAGGTAAGCTTCCAGCTTATTCCAGCACGTCTGTTTGAATTCCTTCGGGATCGGGTTATCCACGGGGTATAGCAGGCTGGTTTTTATACCCTTGGAAAAAATATTGAAGAAATCCTTGATCAGGTCGTAATTGGGTGCATTCGACCTGACTGCACTGGAAGAAACATTTGACAGATTAGATGCCATAACGACCTAGTAACCACCTTTTATGAGCTGGTATCGGTTGATTATTGCTAAGCCTTCAGTCTGAAATAACTTAGCTTGACAACGGCATAAAATGATCTATATAGTTCCGTACTCCGGAGGATTATCCGGCGCGAACAGTACAGCTTGTCATTTTGTAGATCGGCAGATAGATCGATTTTTATAAAGATGATGGCTTAAAAGATTTATTAATTTTGCTAAATTACCGATAGAAAGCAAGATGCTGAATTATGCTTGCAGATCGTCAAATTTTTATAATAGGTCTGATTTTTGTTGATTTTTGATAGTACGGTTATTAGATTTGGGGGCAAATTATTGCCGGTATGGAGGGTTTTTTAATATTTAGCTGGATTAGACTTTAACTCTAATTTGTAAATAAAAAGTAACTTTAACCTTTCAGGGAGGAAGGGTAGGCATCATTTTCCGCTTTTTCATCCCTGTATATCCCAGAAACGGGAGGTGGCACATTGCATAAGAAAATTATTGTATTCACGGCTGTCCTGGCCTTTGTCTTCATGTCTGGTCAGGCCTTCTGTGCCGAGACCACTGGTACGGTGGGTATGGGCGTCCGTGGGGGCGGCTATTTTCTCGGAGGCGAGTGGAATGCTGGTTTGTTAGGTGGGGCTGAAATCAATTTCGGCATCCACAAAAACTTCTCAATCGGTCTTTTGGGCACTTACGGTGGACGTACCAAAGGTGCCGGGCTCGATTTGACTGGTAATAAGCCTCAGCTGATCTCTTCTGACGATGATTTGCGCATATCTACTTATATCGCTGAGCTGGTCGGTAATGTCTATTTTTCACCTGAAAGCGAATGGCGTCCGTATCTGTCCGCGGGTGTCGGAATGGTTTCCTGGCATGTCACCGATGAAGACGGCAACCAGGCAACAGTGCCGGATATCAACGGCGATATGTTCGATTTTGAAGATCAGCAGATGACCCTCATGATCGGCGCTGGTGTGGAATATTTCCTGATCGACCAGTTCTCGATCGGTGCCGAAGCCCGCTATCACCTGTATACCGATGTTTTCAGCCAGTTTGAAGATGACAGGGATGTCGGCGGTTCTGATGGCCTCGACAATCCGTCCGGATTGTTCGAAATCGGTTTGACCATGACCGCCTATTTCTCATCCTGCGAGGATGATGACCGGGACGGTGTCTGCAATGAAGATGATCGTTGCCCGGAAACACCCAAAGACTGTATAGTTGATAAGGAAACCGGTTGCATGATCGACGATGACGGTGACGGTGTCTGCAATGGTGTGGACCAGTGCCCGGATACTCCTACCGGATGCACTGTCGATGCTCTCGGTTGCACGATGGACAGCGATAACGACGGTGTCTGCGACGGCGTCGACCGCTGTGAGAACACACCGACCGATTGTAAGGTCGATGCTTATGGTTGTCCGCTGGACGGCGATGACGATACTGTCTGGGATTGCCGTGATAACTGCCCCAACACTCCGCGCGGATGTCGTGTCGATAAAGACGGTTGCCGTCTCGATTCAGACAACGACGGTGTCTGTGACGGCGTCGATGAATGTCCTGGCACTCCGGCCGGACTGGAAGTCGACAACGTCGGTTGCCCGGTTGCCTACCAGATCCAGAAAGAGCTGATCCTGGTCGGTGTTACTTTCCCGGTCAACTCCGCCAACCTGACCGATGCTGCCAAGAAGGAACTCGATAAGGTGGTCGAGTCTCTCAAAGCTCTTCCGCATGTCAAAGTCGAGGTCCAGGGCCATACCGATATTTCCGGTTCGCGCGACTGGAACATGGAACTTTCGCAGATGCGCGCGGAATCGGTTATGAACTATTTCGTCGAGCAGGGCATCTCCCAGGATCGCCTGACCGCCAAGGGTTACGGTCCGACTCAGCCGAAGTACGACAACAAGACCGCCGAAGGTCGTCGTAAAAACCGCCGGGTCGAGCTCGTTCGTCTCAACTAATCACGAGATCACACATTTCTGATAGAAAAGGCCGTGGTATTTATTCCACGGCCTTTTTTATATATTTGTTAGCTTGCCGATTGATATTGACAGGTCTGCTTTAAAGAGTATTTTTGGGCGTCATGAATATGAAGTTGATTCGAAATTTCTCGATTATCGCGCATATCGACCACGGTAAGTCGACTTTGGCTGACAGGCTTCTGGAATTGACTGATGTGATTCCTCCGGGTACTGATGTCAAGCAGGTTCTGGACTCGATGGGTCTGGAGCAGGAACGGGGTATTACCATTAAGCTCCACGCTGTCCGGATGGAGTACGCTTCTCCCGACGGCAACAACTATATTCTGAACCTGATCGATACTCCCGGCCATGTCGATTTCACCTATGAGGTTTCCCGTTCGCTGGCTGCCTGCGAGGGTGTACTGCTGGTTGTCGATGCTTCCCAGGGGATCGAGGCTCAGACAATCTCGAACCTTTATCTGGCTCTCGAACATGACCTGACGATCATACCGGTAATCAATAAAATCGATCTGCCGGCTGCCGATGTCAATGGCGTCGAAAAGCAGATTGTCGATCTATTGGGCGTGTCGCCGGATGAGATCTTCAAGGTATCCGCTAAACTGGGGAGTGGTGTGGAGGAACTTCTCGAGGCGATTGTAAGCCAGGTTCCACCACCTCAGGGTGACCCGGAAAAACCCTGCCGGGCGATGATCTTTGATTCCATCTTCGAATCCTACCGGGGTGCGATCCCTTATATCCGCGTGGTCGACGGTGAACTCAAGAAAGGCGACCTGATCCGGCTTTACACCCCTGACCGTGAATTCGAGGTGCAGGAAGTCGGCTACCTGCGGCTTAAACAGGTACCCGCCAGGAAGCTGAGCGCCGGCGAGGTCGGCTATCTGGTGGCCTCGATCAAGGACATCTCTCATACTAAAGTTGGCGATACGATTTTCACCGGTGAGAAGAAAAACGTGAAGCGCCTGCCCGGTTTTCGCGATATCAAGCCGATGGTGTTCGCCGGGATTTATCCCGCCACTGCTGAAAACTACGAGGAATTGCGGAATGCCTTGGACAGGCTCAAGCTCAACGATTCCTCGCTGATTTACCTGCCCGAAACATCGGCCGCCCTCGGATTCGGTTTCAGGTGCGGTTTTCTGGGTCTTTTACATATGGAGATAGTGCGCGAAAGGCTGACCCGGGAGTATGACCTCAATATCGTCAACACTGTACCCAATGTCGAATACCGGGTAACCATGAATGAAGGTGAGCAGATCACAATCGAAAATCCCTCTAATTTGCCACCTGCACAGGATGTCGACTTCATCGAAGAACCCTATGTGGATGCCAAGATCATCACACCTTCTGATTCGATCGGCAATGTCATGAAACTGGCCACCGAACGGCGGGGAATTTATGAGAACACTGAATATCTCGATCCGCAACGAGCCACCCTGTCATACAAGTTGCCTCTGGCTGAGATTATCTTCGATTTCTTCGACAAACTGAAATCGACTACGCGTGGTTATGCTTCACTCGATTATGAATATTTAGGGTATTTCAAATCCGACCTGGTCAAGCTGGATATTCTTATAAACACTCAGCCAGTTGATGCCTTTTCATATATCCTGCATCGCGAAAAAGCTTATTACTGGGGCCGAAAACTCTGCTCAAAGCTTCGTGAACTGATTCCGCGCCAGATGTTTGAGGTGATTATTCAGGCCGCTCTCGGGAATCGCCCGATCGCCCGGGAGACAGTCCGCCCGCTCCGCAAAAACGTTACCGCCAAATGCTATGGTGGAGATGTTACCCGTAAAAGAAAGCTTCTGGAGAAACAAAAAGAGGGTAAAAAGCGGATGAAACAGGTCGGGAGCGTGGAAATCCCCCAGGAAGCCTTCCTGGCGGTGCTTCAAATCGAAAAAGACTGATTGCTGTTCTAATTTTTATCATAATATTTCCGATAAAAACTATAACTATGCAGAACACGCAGTCTGTTTCTCAAGTTGAAACTATAGGCAAGTCCCGCACGCAAAAAAAACGCGCCCGGGCCCGCACCAGGGAACTGATCGAAGCGATTCTGATCGCACTTGTGATAGCGGCTATTTTACGTATTTTTGTGATCCAGGCCTACCGGGTAGATTCGGATTCGATGGCCGGTACTCTGGTCGAGGGCGATTTTATATTCGTTAACAAATTCATTTACTACTTCCAGGATCCAGCCGCGGGTGATATAGTTATCTTCGAATATCCTCTTAATCCCAGCAAGGACTTCATAAAACGCATAATTGCTGTCGAGGGTCAGACAGTCGAGATCGTCGGCAAGCAGCTGTACATCGACGGGCTCGCGCAAAGTCTGCCTGAAGACGCGAAATTTATCGATGACAATGTTCTGCCCCCGGACTATTCTCCGCGAGACTTTTTCGGTCCCAAGGAGGTGCCGGTCGGCCATGTTTTCGTGCTGGGGGATAACCGCGATAACTCACAGGACTCGCGCAACTGGGGATTTCTGGATATCTCTAAAATAAAGGGCAAGGCGATGTTTACATATTTCTCGTGGAAACCTGATCCGAATGCGCCTAAATGGGGACCGCCGTACATCGATAAGCTCGTAACCATCCCATTTTACAACCTGGCTCATTTTCCATGGCGGGTTAACTGGGGCCGGCTGTTTAAAACCTTTTAAAAGCCAGCAACTATTCAGTTACTTATCTATACGATCGTAGCGGGGAGAATAATCTCTAACAGCGGGTTTGGGACGTGGAAACCTGCGTACGCTCAAGGTCAAAAACAATCCGAAAAGAAAGATATTCAGGTGAACTGCCAGGCTCGAAAATTTTAGCAATGTCGTGTGGATCCCGATCGCGGGTGAGATAAACATGAGAAGTAACAGCCAGCGCTCCACCCGCACACTTCTGGGCCAGTGGAAAATCTCGCCGATCAAAAAACCAAGGCCGAATCCAAGCAGTCCTGACAATACGATGTTATAGACCTTGTAGGCTAACAACCATCCGAATACAACCAGGAAAAAACTCATTATCTCTCTCTCCGCTCAAGTCTACGAAACTTCATGCGGCAAGGTTTCATAAAAACTAAGGTTGATCGGTCAGATATCAGAAGCTGTATTCAATTGCGCTGGACAAGAGATAGAGAGCTGAGTTGTCCTGTTTGTTCTCATGGCGCTGCCAGTCGACCGCTCCCAAAAGATACAGATTTAGCCTGTCGAACAGGTTTAAATCAAACAGCAGGTTGAGCTGGTATAAAACGTGGTCCGAAAAAAAATCAACATCATCCTGCGAATAGTCCCGTCGGCCGAATTCGAACGAAAAATCCACCCACAGGTTTCCACTCATCGCCATATATGAGAATCCGGGTTCGAGGCTGTATTCGACATAATCCTGGCCGAAGAACTCATCCTCGACCGCGCTCAGGTTGCGGTAATGCGGGGTGAGTGAGAACTCCAATTCATTAGTGAGCGCAAATTCGGCTTCTAATTCACTGCGCAGGTAGATTTGGTCGTAATAGACGATATCCTGGCTGTCGTAGGTTATATATTCGAATTGATTATAGAACCGCAGGCTGATCAATGCGGATGGTTGGTAATCCAGAACAATCTGCAAATCCTCGAGTTTCTCATCGTCGAGACTGCCCTCTTTTTTGGAATTCTTGCTGGAATAACGGTTGTCGAGTTCCATGCGCAAATTGTAGGAAGGGGAATATTCGGCGTAGAGCATGAGGATATGACGATCGTATTCGAGGCGCGTAGAGTCAGTCACTTTCTTGAGATCGTTTCTGTACCCGAAACTGATCCGTCCATCCAGGCCGAATTCCTTTTCGAATGTAAAATCGAGTTTGTTATAGCTGAAGTCGTAGTAGTACCCGCCCGGATTGTCATAGCGAGTGAACTCATATGAGTTTTTCACTCCCAGGTAGAAGCCCGATCCCAGGTGGGGACGGAGGCGGGCCGAAGTCTGGTTGGTGATATAGTCCTGGCTGAATGATTCATCGTTATCAATTTCAGCGCTATTGTTTTGCTTGAAACTGAAGTAGTTCTCCAGCCGAAAAGAGCCGTAATGGATTCCAAAATCGAGATAGTTGCGCAAAGCCTGATCGGAGTAGGTGGTGCGATTGTAGACATCGAGTTTGAATTGATCGGAAAACCGGTGTTCATATCTCACCCGTCCGATCAAAAGCATCTCATTTACTGCTTCGCTGGTCCGTTTGAGCTGTTCTACAGAATCAGGTGTGATCGAAAGTGTGTCGGCGGTCAGCAGGTAATAATCGCTGGATATGTAATCATAGCCGAATCCACCTGAAATCTGGAATTCGGATTTTGCAGGGTTGTTTTCCGCAAAAACAAGAACCAGCATTGTGGCAACGAGCGCATATAATTTCATACAAGATCCGTTATGCTAATCAATAATCAGGGTTTCAGGATCTGTGCGGCCTCGGTCAGGAACTTGTCGCATCGCCTCATGTGATAAACGGCTCTTTCCGTTTTGTTTTCCTGGTAGAGCTGGCGGGCCCTGAGGTACTCGTCATAAGCTTGCTTCAGAAGTTTTTCGGCAAACTGGTTGGGGAATTCAGATTGAATTTCACTGAGCTCATAATAACGCTTTTCCAGGTCGTCGACTACCCGATCAAAGTTCTCCTTCCGCATAGAGCGCTCGTAGTTTTTCAGGGCATTGGCGATAATCTCGCGGGCCGTCAAGGTCTGCCTGAGAGCCAGCTTGTAATTTCCGCGTTTGAACAGTATTTTGGCTTCTTCCTGGGCTTTGAGTGCCCGCTGGATAACCGGAGGAATCTCTTCCAGGTCGCTTTCAGACATGGCGGAGCGGGCTTTTTCGAGGTACTGATCGGTTTTTTCCAGTTCGCGGGCGATCCTGTTTTTCTCCCGCACCTGTTCGAGGCTCAGGCTGGCTAAATCACGGGCGCGCATGGTCGCGGTCAATGCCATCTTTTGTCGATTGCGCGTGAACATCTCGCGGGCTTTCGTCTGGGTCGTGTAAGCGTTCTCCAAAAGAGATTGCGACGGTGAGGCGGACGATGACACTTCGAGCTGGCTGTGTGCTGTCGCCAAGATCTCGTCGGTTTTCTCCAGTTCCCTTTTAACCATCTCGCGATTTTCACTGTTCTGGCGTACAAATCCGACCGATTTTGTTGCCAGGTCACGGGCCTGTTTCGTAAGACGGTGGGCATTGCGGTAACGTCGCTGGCGGTAGGTGTCCCATGCACGTTTCTGCAGGTTAAATGCTTTCTCGAGGTACTGACGTCCCTGAAGCGATCCGGATTCTTCCACGGTTTGACGGGCGCGGTCGAGCAGTCGATCGGTTTTCTCCAGCTCCCGTTCAATGTTGGAGGGGGACACCTGGGCCATCAGAGGCGCACAAAAACAGAGCAGAATCAACACTCCGGTGAGTAAACCATAATTCGTTTTCAGACTTGTATTAATAGTGGGCCGATACACTTACACCTCCGATAATTAGCTTTACCCAAACATTGCTTCAAGATCGATGCCGAAAGACTTAAGCATTAACACCTGAATATCTTAGTCTATAAACAACAACCACTTAGGTCATAATAGTAATTTTTCAAACCGGCCGCACATCTCTCATACATGTGATATCGTACCTGAAGGCACATTTACTGTACCGATTCGCACACTATTCCAGATCATATTTTTTTAATCTCGTGTACAGCATTCTTCGCGTGATCTTGAGCATCTCCGCCGCTTTGGTTTTGTTACCGCCTGCCTTTTCGAGCGCTTCTACCACCGCCTGTTTTTCCATCTGGTCGAGCCCTTCTGAAACACCCGGCTCAGGTGTCTTCGCGGAAACCGGTTTGACTGAAATCGTAATATGTTCGGTTTTAATCGGGTTGCCATCGGACAAAATCACCGCTCTCTCCATTATATTTTTCAATTCGCGCACATTACCCGGCCAGTGATACTGTTTGAGAATCGAGATAACGGTTTCATCCAGATCACCTTTTGTGTATCCGCATTTACGGGCGAAATAATTGGCCAGAAGTTCGATATCATCAATTCTTTCAGCCAGGGTGGGGATCTTAATCGGGAAGACATTCAGCCTGAAATACAGGTCTTCGCGGAATTTACCATTTTCCATTTCGGTTTCGAGATCGCGATTTGTAGCGGAAATAACGCGCACATCGACGGCGATTTCCTCTGTTCCCCCAACTCGAGTGATCCTGCGCTCCTCCAATGCGCGTAAGAGTTTGGCCTGAAGCGGAGCTGACATCTCCCCGATCTCGTCCAAAAACAGACTGCCACCCTCTGCCAGTTCGAAACGTCCCAGTTTGTGCTTGTGCGCACCGGTAAAGGAGCCTTTTTCATGGCCGAACAGTTCCGATTCCAGAAGTGTCTCGGTCAGGGCAGCGCAGTTGACTGCCACAAAGGGCTTCTCCGAGCGGGGAGAGGATTGATGGATCAGGTTGGCTATCAATTCTTTACCGGTTCCTGATTTTCCCAGAAGCAGGACATTGGCATCGGTTCGGCTGACTTTTTTGACCAGCTCGAAGAGCTCTTTTACCGGCTGGCTGTCTCCCATAAAACGATCGTAAGTCTTTAAACTGAGGTCGCTTTCGAGCTGTTCGAGGCGTGCGCTTTGTCTTTTCTCCAATAGAATCCGCTCAACTTTGATAACCAGCTCCTCCAGGTCGAACGGTTTGATCAGGTAGTCATTTGCGCCAATCTTCATCGCCTCTACAGCCGAGGAGGCGGTGGCATAGGCGGTCATCAGGATGACTTCGGTGGCAGGGAATTCAGCTTTGATCAATTTGAGAAGATCGAGACCATCGGGCGGATCCATACGCATATCGGTTATCACTATGTCATAGCTGTTACTGCGAAGCTTTTTTTCTGCGCTTTTCCCGCTTTCCGCCAGATCGGCGTTGAATTTTCGTTCAGACAGTTCTGCGCAAACCAGTTCCGCCATCCTGCGTTCGTCATCGACAACCAGTATCCTGGCCATAAAATCACTCCTTGACGAGAGGTAATTGGATCACCGCACAGACTCCGCCGGAGCGGTGATTGGCTACTTCAATTCGGCCCTTGTGATCATTAATTATTCTTCGACTGATGTACAGCCCCAGGCCGGAGCCACGGGCTTTTCCGGTGACAAACGGTTGAAACAGCTTGTCCTGAATCTCCCGCACGAGACCTCTACCGTAATCGGTAATTTCCAGCCGACAAAAGGAATTCTGCCTGCTCAGATGGACATCGATTTTACCACCTGCCGGGTAGCTGTCGCGAGCATTTAAAAGCAGGTTTAAAACAGCCTGTTTGATACGGTTGCGATCAATTTCGACCGGATATCTATCGTCGCCGTGCTCGAAGTTGATCTCGACATCTGCCTCCTTGAAATCTGTGCGGGTCTGGCGGATGACCTCTTGCAGTAAGCCACTTAAATCAGTTTTTTCCCGCTTCTGATGAAACTCTGCGGGGCGTGCGAAATCGAGGTAAGAGCCGATAATTTCATTGAGGCGATCGACTTCCTCGGATATATAGTCGAAGATCTCATCATTTTCATCTTTTCCATACTTCGATTTGATACGCGAAGCGGTAGCCTTGATAATACCGAGCGGATTTTTGACCTCATGAGCCATCGTGGCCGCCATCTGTCCCATCGACGACAACGCGGAGGCCCGATAGAGAGCTTCCTGGGCTGACAATAAGCGTCGGTTTATGAATATGAATCCGATCGAGAAAACCACGATAAATACGAGGCTCAATATATTGATATACAGCAGGTTGTGTTTAAACTCCGCCATTGACCTGAAAAACCGGTAGTCAGCATCGATTCCGATCACGGCGGTAACGAGACCGGCGGTATCGACAATCGGGGCATAGGCTGATAACAGGTAGTGATCTTTGAAAGCGATCAGATCCGAAACTGCCGCGATTCCGGCCGAGGCTGACAAAAACGGAGCCAGGTCGTAATTAAGTTCGATCGTGGTGGTGTCATCATCTAATGAGCCGAGCAGAGGTTCGCCCTCCGGAGACATCAATCTGACATTGAAGTAGTTGTAATCCGACTTGAGCCTGGCCAGTTGACGATCGACTATGATCAGGTCGCGGGGAGTGTACAGCTCGTAATAGATATTCGCGATTGACTGTTCCTTGAAAGATGAAGCCGCCAGCCGGGCCTGAACCATCAGGTTATCCTTGAAAACATCCTCGGAAAAACGCCGCACCCGTAGATAGACAAACCATTGTCCCAGGTTAGCCACTAAAACTAAAGCTACCACGAAAAAGATAATCGGGATGATGTATTTCTGCTTGATTCGCACAGTCTCAAATTACACTATTTTAGTCTGCTTCGCCAGTCAAATTGTGCATATCGGTACACTCTGAACATCGGCAGATGTACGAGAGAGTTCAATCCCGGTTCGGTCCGGACAACTGCTGATAGCTTAAGGTCATGCAATTCATCATGTTGCACGAGTGCGCCGGTTTTGGCACGATGACTGCATAAGAAATTCCATGGAAGTAAGAAAAATATAATCTCAATGGAGGCCTTTGTATGATTCACCAGATCGCAAAACTGATTTTGATCTCGCTTGTTGCCACAACTCTGTTTTTTGGTTGCTCCGGCCAGGATGGTGCCCTGAACCAGGATGGTTCCGCGGTGCTGAATATGTCCGACCAGTATGGCGGTTATCAGCCCAATGACGAGAACCCGGCATTTGGTGAGGACGCTATCGAAGAGAATTTTCCTGAGACGGAGGTGGAAGACTCTGATCTTAACAATTTTGCCTCGATCGATTCAGCCGAAACCGATCCGGATTTCGTAGTCTATTCCTTCGAGGTCATCTGGGGCCAGCTCGAATACGATTCCACCAGTGTGAACCCCACCGACTGGTCAGGCGAGCTGACAGTCGACACC
>WJMC01000107.1 GCA_014728145.1 Candidatus Zixiibacteriota bacterium
CTGCTTTTCTGATCACAAGCTTGGATATTGAATGCTAAAAATACTTCTGCGTGATCGGCATACGCCGATCGCGTCCGAAAGCGCGCGGGGTGATCTTGATTCCCGGGGGCGACTGGCGTCTTTTGTACTCCGACATATCGACCAGACGTATTATCCGCCTGACCAGCTTGCGTTCGTAACCGGCATTGACGATCTCGCGCTGGCCCATGTCGCTTTCAATATACATCTTCAATATCGGATCGAGCTTTTCGTAGGGCGGAAGGTTGTCGGTATCTTTCTGGTCGGGGCGAAGTTCGGCCGAGGGTGGTTTGGTGATGATCGAACGCGGGATAATCGTTTTTCCCCGCAGGTGATTGTAGTAACGCGCCAATTCGAACACCAAAGTCTTGTAGACATCCTTGAGTACAGCGAAACCTCCCGCGGAATCGCCGTAAATAGTAAAATACCCGACTGAAACTTCGGATTTATTTCCGGTCGTCAGTACAATCCAGTTAAACTTGTTCGAAAGTGCCATCAGGATATTACCACGAATCCTGGCTTGCAGGTTCTCCTCGGTGATATCTTCTTTTAAGCCTGCAAACTGCTCCGACAGGAGAGCTTTGAAATGCGCAAAAGGTTCATCGATTGCTATCTCGATCAAGTCGACATCCATGTTTTCAGCCAGCTTGCGCGCATCGCGATGTGATTGTTTTGATGTATATTCAGACGGCATGAACACCAGGTGCAGATGGTTCCTCCCCAACGCCTGCTCTGCGACAGCCGCGGTTAAAGCCGAATCTATTCCACCCGAAAGCCCGACCACGACCTCGGAGAAACCGTTCTTGCCGACATAATCACGCAGTCCCAGAACCAGCGCATCGAAAACTTCCTGTTCGGGTTTGAGTGGTTCGGGCAATTTATATGGTTTCTTCCTGCGTTTGCGCGAGGGCTTGAATTGGTCGAGCCTGATTTCCTCAACTTTGGGAAGCTGGGTCGGTATTTTAAATGAATACATCCGCTTGGTCACAGCCGAGGGGAGAATGTCGGCAACCACCAGGTCCTCCTCAAAGGCCTTACCGGCCGCCAGAAGTTCACCGTCGGGCATAAACACCATCGAGTTGCCGTCGAAAACCAGCTCATCCTGACCGCCCACAAGGTTGCAGTAGGCAAAATAGATATAGTTGGAACGCACAATCCGGCGAATCATATCCTGGCGGACTTTATTTTTATGAATATGGTAGGGCGAGGAAGATATATTTATCACCAGGTGAGCACCGTGCAAAGTCAATACTTCGGTAATCCCGGGCGAAACCCAGATATCCTCGCAGATATTTACCCCGAAACGAATCTTGCCGAGATCGAATATCATAGTTTTTTGTGCCCCAGAGAAGTAGCGCTTTTCATCGAAAACACCGTAATTCGGCAGGCAGAACTTGTCAATTCTGGCAATCTGCTGACCGCCGTGAATTATCGCCGCCGAATTCAGACCGGTCTTATCCAGATGAGGATAGCCGACAACCTGGATCGGTCTGATTTTTTCACGCCTGAGCTTCCTCAGGGATTTTTCGATATCGTCATGAAATGCCCGTTTTAAAAGCAGATCCTCGGGCGGATAACCACATAGCGCGAGTTCGGGATAAACCACGATATCGGCTCCGGCCACTTCCGCCTCGCGCCCATAATCGATGATCTTTTCGAGATTGTGGGAAAGATCGCCAACGGTTAAGTTGATCTGTGCTAAGGCTATTCGAATCCTGTCCGGCATAGCTCTTAATTAAAGCATTTCCAAGACGATGTCAATTCACAAAAAAGTGCTGAAAGCGCTTGCAAAGCGGTCGGCGGTTTGCTTATATTGATCTTTTTGATGTGAGAAAATTCACAAATTATGGATTACGATAATCTGGACGACAACCTCTTTCGCGACCTCGGCTTCAAATGCGGGCTCGAGGTCCATCAGCAACTCGATACGGCCAAAAAGCTGTTTTGCCGATGTCCGGTAGGCTACACCAACCAGCCCCCCGATTCATTGATTGTACGGCATATGCGACCGACCCTGTCGGAATTGGGTGAGTACGACGGCACCGCCCTGATGGAGTTCAAGACCAGAAAGGAAGTTGTCTACGAGCTTTTCCGGGACTGCGTATGCACCTACGAGATGGACGACACTCCGCCGTTTCCGATCAACCAGGAGGCGCTCGACTATGCTATCCAGATTGCGATGATGTTCAACTGCCAGGTGGTTGACGAACTTCATATCACCCGCAAGCAGTACCTCGACGGCTCGATTCCGACCGGTTTCCAGCGCACAGCCATAGTTGGCGTGGAGGGATGGATACCGTATCGGGGACGCAAGATCAGGATATACCAGCTGGCGCTGGAAGAGGATGCCTGCCGGGAGATGCACGATATCCGTCACCAGGTCCGTTTCCGCACCGACCGCTTGTCTACGCCATTGGTCGAAGTGGTCACTTACCCGGATATGCGGACGCCGACCGAGGCTATGGAGGTCGATGAAATTATCGGGCGGGTACTGCGTTCCTCCGGCAATGTCCGGCGCGGGATCGGTGCCACCCGCCAGGATGTCAATGTTTCGATTTCAGGCGGTACTCGCGTGGAGCTGAAAGGTATCGACAAAACCGGTTATATCAAGCGCCTGACAGAAATCGAAGCACTCCGGCAAAAAGCCCTGCTCGAGATAAAAAAAGATCTCGGTGTCCGCGGGATTTCATCCGATACAATCCATGCCGAAAAAAAGGATTTGAGCGACATATTTAAAAATAC
>WJMC01000108.1 GCA_014728145.1 Candidatus Zixiibacteriota bacterium
AATGATAGTCTTATCCGAATCGGGACTGCAAAAATACTGTATCACATCTATCAAATTGACAGTCTGATGACAATCTTCGATTCACTCTGTGAAAGATATGATAATATCAGGTTATCGATTGCGGGTGATGGCCCCGAACGAGACAATCTTCTGGCCCTCAAATCGAAACTCCGGCATGGCGATAAGATCGAGTTCAGGGGGCAAATCGATAATAGTGAGGTGCCTGATTTTCTGCGGGAACTGGATATTTTCGTGTTGCCGTCGCGTTTCGAGAGTTTTGGTGTGGCGGCTGTGGAAGCTTCGGCTGTCGCTCTGCCGGTTGTAGCTTACGATGTCGGAGGTGTGCCGGAAGTTGTTGTAAATCGCGAAACCGGGATATTATCACCCGCAGGCGACAGGCAGGCGTTTCAGGATGCATTGGCTGAATTGATTGAGAATAAAAGCCTCCGTAATCAATATGGCCAAAAGGGAAGAAAGTTAGTTCGGGACAGCTATGACATCAGGGATTCAGTTAACAAGCAAATCGATATTTACCAGGATGTGATTACACGAAGATCTTAATTAGATTGAAATCCAACCAATAATTTCTTACTATCTGATGATAAGCTGAAAGGAGTTTTATGGCTGTCAGGGGCGTGCCCTTTTATCGCATGAAGTTCACCAAATCCGAATTGTCGGCGGTCGAAAAAGTGCTCAAAAGCGGATGGCTCACCAGCGGTCGGGTCGCCCGTGAATTCGAGCAGAAGGTAGCGGATTATGTCGGCTCGAAATATGCGGTGGCCGTCAACTCCTGCACAGCCGGACTTCACCTGGCCCTGAAAGCACTCGCTGTCGGCAAAGGCGATGAGGTCATTACAACTCCGTTCACATTTGCCGCTTCCGTTGAAGCGATTCTGCATGCGGGGGCAAAGCCTGTGTTTATAGATATTGAGCCTGACACGCTCAATCTCGATGCTTCTCAACTCGAAGCAAAGCTGAACTCAAAAACCAGGGCGATCATGCCGGTCCATATTGCCGGGTTACCGTGCGATATGAGCGCGATCAAACGCATAGCAAAAAAGCATGATCTCAGGATCGTCCATGACGCCGCCCATGCTTTGGGTGCTTCGTACGGCAAAAAGAAAATCGGCGCTATCCCGGATATATCGTGCTTCTCATTTTACGCGACCAAGAACTTAACCACCGGTGAAGGCGGTATGGTTACCACGGACAATCGCGAAGTGGCTGAAAAAATCAGGGTACTTAGTTTGCACGGTATGGATAAGAAAGCCTGGCGCAGGTATCTCGATTGCGGGAGCTGGTATTACGAAGTCGTCGAACTCGGTTACAAGTACAACCTGGCTGATATTAATGCCGCCCTGGGACTGGCCATGATGAAGCGTTTTGAGAAGCTCCAGAAAAAACGTAGCGAGGTTGCTGAGTGTTACAACCGGGCTATTTCAGAAATCGACGGGATAAAACTGCCGGAAATGAAAAAGGGCCGGGCTCACGCCTGGCATCTCTATATTATCCAGTTGATGCCGAACAGGCTGTCGCTTGACCGCGATCGTTTTATTCAGGAGCTGACGGACCGCAATATCGGAACCAGTGTTCATTTCATACCACTTTTTAAGCACCCATATTATAAAGGCAAATTTGGTCTGCGTGCAGAGCATTTCCCGAAATCTGAACAGGCATACAAACGGATTATCTCGCTCCCATTTTATCCCGATCTGACAAAACCTGAAATCAACTATGTCGTTCGTGCTATGAGCGAGATAGTAAAGCGTTACAAGAAACTATGAACCGGCTCTGCGATTTGATTCTCTCTACCCTCGCAATTATTATCACATTCCCATTCTGGATCGTGATCACTCTCTTGATCCTGATCTTCTCTCCGGGAGCACCATTTTTTGTGCATGAGCGCATCGGTCGAAATGGCAGCAGGTTCGGGCTGATCAAGTTTCGTACCATGAAAATGAACAATTCCGGCCCGCAGGTGACTGTCGCCGGGGACCGCCGTGTGACCTCGATCGGCCGGGTTTTACGCATGCTCAAACTCGATGAACTTCCGCAACTGCTGAATGTCTTTGTCGGTCAGATGGCGATTGTCGGGCCGCGGCCGGAAGCCCCTGAATATGTTCGCCGGTACAGTTCCGGACAAAAGCGTATCCTCAATTACCGACCTGGTCTGGTCGATCCCGCTACCCTCAAGTATCGAGATGAAGAAGTAATTTTAGCCGGCTACGATGATCCCCAGGAAGCGTACCTGAATAACATACTGCCCGACAAGATAGAAATGTCGCTCGAATACCAGAAAAAACGAAATCTGCGCACCGATCTGGGTATAATCTTTAATACGATCGCGGCTATTTTTCGCGGGCGATAAAACTGCTTGCAATTTTTTTATAAATCCTGTTTCCTTAATCGTATGAGAAAGTTTCTGGCCGGTAGATTTTTGCTTCTTTTGATGGATGTGGCGGCGCTCCAGGTGGCCTTCTTTTTGATTTTCATGTTGCGCTACCAGATGGATCTTCTGCCCGCTCCCGATAGTTCCTACCTCGATTTGAGTCTGGGAGATTATATCCTCCCCAGCCTTGTGGTTACAATGTGCTGGCTGGCGATATTCTTCGCGTTTGGATTCTACCGTCCCAAGCCGGTCAAAGCGCTATTCAATGAAATTACGAGAGTTATCTCTGCTGTTTCAGTCGGGATAATGATCTTCGCGTTTTTGCTCTAC
>WJMC01000109.1 GCA_014728145.1 Candidatus Zixiibacteriota bacterium
ATCAACCTGCTTTTTTCACCGGAATCGATCCTGACCGTCATAGACATAAGCTCCAATGGACTCTTTCTCAGGATCATTCTCACAGGCGCTGTCATAATCCTGATAGCGCTCATATATTCTATATGGCACACGATGGCAAACAGCAAGCTGGTGAACAGTTACCGGGAGACAAACGCCCAACTATACAGGTCCGAGAAGAGATTCCACGATATATTCAATAACAGCACAATCGGGATATACCGCACAACACCCGAGGGCCATGTGCTTCTGGCAAATCCCGCGCTGATCAATATGCTCGGATATTCTGATTTTGAAGATCTCAAAGAAAGAAACCTGGAGCGGGCCGGCTATGAACCTCTCTATCCACGGGAGGAATTCAAGCAAAAGATGGAAACCGAGAAACGGGTTATAGGTCTGGAATCCGCATGGAAACGACAGGATGGCAGTACCTTGTTCGTACGAGAGAGCGCAACCGCGATATGTGACGACAACGGAAATATAAAATATTACGAAGGTACGGTCGAGGACATTAGCGACCGCAAGAAATATGAAAAAAGCCTGGTGATAAAAAACAGCGCTATCGAAAGCAGTCTCAGCGCGGTCGCGATAACCACACTGGATGGCCGGTTAACTTATGTCAACAGCGCGTTTTTAAGGATGTGGAATTATGATCTGTTGTCTGATGTTATTGGAAATCCGCTCAAGGCATTCTTCAAGAATCGGCCTGATTTTGCAAAGGATCTGGATCAACTGCTGAGCGACGATCACCTCGACACGGAAATGACAGCATTGAGGCAGGACGGCTCGCCATTTCATGTGCATATCCTGGCAAGCATCGTTTATGACGAAAACAATTTGCCGATTCGCCTCATGTTTTCAGCCCTGGATATTACTGAAAGCAGGCAGGTTATGCAGGAGCTTAAAAACAGCGAAGAGCGTTTTCGCAGGTTGACCGAGGGTTCTCCTTACTCAATCAGCATATTGCAAAACAACAAAATAGTTTTTATCAACTCATCGGGTGCCAGGATGATTGGCGCAGATGATCCGTCTCAGCTGATCGGCCTGTCGGTATTCGATTTTTCATTAGATGGCGAGCGTGAACAGATTATGGAAAGAATCAACAATATTATTGCCTGTAAAACTAAATACCAGCTCTCGCAACGGAAAATCAAGCGTCTCGACGGCAGTCTGATCGACGTTGAGATAGCCACGACCCGTTTTGATTACCAGGGTTGCCCGGCACTTCAGCTTGTAAGCCGTGACATTTCGGACCAGAAAGAACTCGAACGTGAACGCGAGGAATTGATCGAAAAGCTTCAGAAGGCACTCGAGGAAGTCAAAACTCTATCAGGTTTTATACCTATCTGCCCCTCCTGCAAACGGGTGCGCGCTGACATCGGTTCTTGGCAAGAACTTGAATCCTACCTGAAAGAGCACTCCACGGCGGAATTCACCCATGCGCTCTGCCCGGAATGCGCCCGTCATCTCTACCCCGATATCTTCACCGATGATTCCTGATCAGTTTTTAATCCATTCAACGACGGCATCAACCGCCCTGACCACGTTATAGCAGTTAGATTCGATGAACGACTCCGGCAACTCCTGATCGAGCGGAATGGTTTCGCTGACGGTCATAGCCCGTGCACCATCGAAATCTACATAAGCCATCCTCGCGGTCAGTTCGGTCAATGGTCTTTCAAATGCGACTCCGGGAAGAATCGCCACCCCGGTTTCGGACAGAAGTTTTTCACACATAGTCGCGCTGTCATAGACACCTTTGGAAGCGAGCTTTTCTTTAAGAGATGAAAAATCAGCAAACAGGTAAAAACCGCCCTGGGGCTGGCTGACATTGACATCTGCTGACCTGAGAAGATCAGCGCAATGATTTCCCAGGCTCTTCAGAATCCTGCGGGCATGGCAGAGATAGCGTTCGATCGAACGGCCACCTTTGAAAGCCTGCACCGCAGCGAACTGGATCGGCGCGCTGACTGAGGTAAAAGTTTCGCTGGCAACTGCTGTCATGGATTCCAGAAGCCAATCAAGTTCTCTCGGGAAAGTAAATGTCCCCAACCTCCAACCCCCGGCTCCACACCATTTGGAGAGTCCGGAGCTGATTATTGTACCCTCAGGATAATAGCGTGCAACCGAGATATGCTTGCCCCGGTGATTAAGCTGTCCATAAATCTCATCGGATAATAGTATCACTTGATATTTTCTGGCCACCTCCGCCAGATCTTTCAGTTCCTGCTCGGTATAAGTCGCTCCGACAGGATTGGATGGATAATTCAATACCAATATCCTGGGTCGAAAATCATCATGTTCGCTCTGACAATGCTTTTCCAGCATCTGGGCAGTTACCATCCAGCGGTCTTCAGCTTTCGTATCAACCAGGCTGATCTTTCTGCTCAGAATATTTGCCTGGGGCACATAGCTGACCCAGCAGGGAGTAGGCACGACCAATTCACCGTAATACACCAATTGCAGTATGAACATCAGTTCTTTTGATCCCGGACCGATCAGAATATTGTCGCGATGAGCTTCAATACCGTCCTGCTGGCGATGAAATTCTGCAACAGCATCACGCAGGTGCGGCAAACCGGCCGCCGGTAAATAGTCTTTTTCACGGGCGTAAAGTTTTAATGCCTTGACCACACGGCGAGGTACCGGAAAGGGGGATTGCCCGAGTCCCAGGCGATAGACCATCTTACCATTCTGCCGGAGACTATGACAGCGGTCATTGATGGCTATAGTTGCCGACTGCCCCAACCCGCGCACATCCAGGTTGAGGCTGACGTGCTTGCGAATATTCACTCGTCCCTCCATACACAAATTTATGCTCAGAGCCATCTCTTGCGGCGAAACAGTATCAATAAACCTGCGCCCACAACAAAGACCAGAACCCAGAAAAACAAATAACCATACTTAAAGCCGAGTTCAGGCATGTTGAACGGACTGGCAGTATCGAAATTCATTCCGTAGACGCCTGCCAGAAAACTGAGCGGGATAAATATAGTCGCGATCACAGTCAGCACTTTCATGACCTGGTTCATTCTGTTAGATACGCTGGAAAGGTATATATCCAACACTCCCGCTACCATCTCCCGGTAGACGCTAATATTATCTATAACCTGCAGAACATGTTCATACAGGTCACGGAAATAGATCCGGTGATCGGCATCGATCAGGTCGATTTCCCCGCGCTCCAGTTCACCCGCGACCTCCCGCAACGGCCAGACCGCTTTGCGCAAAAAAAGAAGTTCGCTTTTGAGCTCATGAATCTTCACCAGGTCAGATTCAGTACTATTTTCCAGCAGGCTGTCCTCGAGATCCTCGGTTCTTTCAGCGACATTCTCGAGAATCGCATAATAATTATCAACTACGCAGTCTATTATAGCGTAGGCCAGGTAATCCGATTTCATAAAACGCACACGGGTTGCAAGTCTTCGTATCCTCTCCCTGACAGGATCCAGCACATCACCCGGCTTCTCCTGAAACGACAGCACATATCCCTCGCCAAACGCTATACTCACCTGTTCTGACTGTATCCCCTCAGCATTGGCAATCAACATCTTTAAAGACACGAATGCAGTTTTATCATGGTAATCGAATTTTGGCCGGAGACCGGTGTTGACAATATCTTCCTGGATCAGCGCATGAATTCCATAGTGATCACAGATCTTTTTGACCATTTCGACATCATGGACACCGCTGACGTTGATCCAGCTCAATTCGTCATTGTCGCGATACTCGAAACAGTCTTCTGCCCGGTTGAAGGATTTTTCTGAAATCTCACCAGGGGTATAGGAGATGACTTCAATGACCGGCGGTTCCTCACGCTCTTGACCCACATAGACCACCGCACCGGGCATCATTCCAATCTTCTGGGAAATCTTCTTAATATATCTGACCATGTTGGTTACCCGCTCAAAAACGCTGTTAACCAGTATATCGGTTAATCAGATTTTTCCTCTATCTCGCTCTGTTTGAGAAGATCGCCGATCCTCTCGCGTCGAGTCTTGAGACGGTCGCCCAGGATCTTGAGCCGTTCCTGCTCGAAATCATCCGAAGCCTTCTCGCGCCGTTTCTTTAGTGCTTCGATCTCATTTGCAAGGGCATGATATGTCTCTTTTAATTTCTCCAGTGACTCAGCCTGGTCGGCCTTATCGAACATAAGCTTTTCCGGCTCCAAAAGCTCCGAGACCGGTTTGTCGGTGACTTCCGCGATTTCTTCTGACGGTATAAACCGCTTCTCCCCCACAGCACGGGTATTCATAAATGTCGGAGAGACGATTTCGATATCGCCCTCGTGAAGCCTGTCGAGCACTTTCTGCCTCAGGATCGAACGCGAACTGATCAAGTGCTTAACCTCCTCCAAAAGTCCCGCCACCCGGTAGTTTACAGAGAAATCATCCAACGCTAATACCTGCACAAACGGTTCCTTGAGTTCAGCATCCTCGGCCGCCTTCAAAAGCAGGGCCTCGACCTTGCGACGCGGGACATCATAACCGAGGGAGACCTCAGTCGAAATCACGCTTCCTGTCGAACGGTAAACCTGAACAGGATTCGTAACTAGTAAGAGATTCGGCATGCTCGTCAAATTGCGATCCTCTCCCTGGATTTCGACATGGAACAGCCCCTGGTCGGAGACCCGTCCGAAATTGCCCTCGACATGGATAAAATCACCCGCTTTAAAATTCCGGATCGAGCGAAGCATCATACCCGCCATGATATTACCCAGAAAAGTGGTCGAGGAAAGGGCGATCGCCGCACTCAAAAGAATACCCAAAAGGCTCAAAAGCTGACCCCGTGCGCTGTCAGTTATCGGCATCAGCAGGATCACCGCAACCAGCCCAAACAGGGATAACAATAAAGTCGCAATCTGGCGCTTGAAGGGGTAACCGGGCCTGTGGGCAAAACTGCGAGCCAAAATCAGCCTGCCCAGCACCAATAACAGGATTGTGCCGGCCAGAGCCGCACTCATGGGCAGTATCGGCCTCAAATTGCTGTAAATTTCTGTCAGTATTTCCATTAGCTGGCTCTCAGGTCGAAAGATGATTTTAATCAAACTAAGCTAATTGCAACACACTGGCAAGTTTTTTTAACAGTATTAGTAGCTCATTAGTACCTCATTGACCATAAGCAATAGACTATTCACATCAATACTGTACAAATCCCGAACATTGTTATAAAAACATATCAATATGAATGACAATGACTTACAAGCCATCCAACATGGCTCTTATCTGCCACTGTCGACATTTTTTACACTTTCGCAACAACACTCAACACACCTGCCATAAAGATATAAACGCAGTCGTCTGTACCGCAACCACTTACAACAAATGTGCAAACTTGGTACAGCAATTGCGTCAGGGTGGGTAGTAACAGAAAACCATACACATCATCAGGGAGGATTTCCACGATGAAGAAACTTACAATCCTTTTCGCAGTCGCTCTGCTGCTCGTCGCCGGCTCTGCCCAGGCTTCCTGGTATCTCGATTTCGAGTGGGCTCTCGGCGATGACGGCGCTCAGGTCTCCAGCGGTGTTCCCGGTCTGCAGTTTTCCACCTCCGGTGCATACAACTGGGTTTATGCTGATGTCACTACCGGCAATTATAATGCCTCCAGCGACAACGGTAACGTTTATGGCGGTGGTAACTACTTCATGTCCGGTAACGTAAATGTCTGGCTCGGTCCGGATGCTGACTGGGGTCGTATTGACTTTACCGGCGAAGATGGTTCCTGGTTCGAGACCGGTTACTGCTCTCACAGCACCTTCTACCTGGAAGCTTATGATGCTAACGGCAGTTTGATCGACCAGGCTGTCGGTGCCGCCAATACCCAGCAGATGGGTGGTACTGAGATGGGTTACGTCAGCGTTTCCTCCGCCAATAACGATATTGCCTATGTCATCATGCATGACACCGGCAATTTCTGGATTGCTGACAACATGTCCGGTGACGCTTCCGGCGTTGCTCCTCCAATCCCCGAACCGGCGACTTTGATCCTGCTCGGTTCCGGCCTTCTGGGCATGGGCATCCTGCGTCGCAAGAATCGCTAAGATCAGCGACAATTTAGATTTTAAGGCTCCCTTATCCGGGGGCCTTTTTTATTGCCGGTTTTTAATTGCTCCATTCACTTCTGCACCTATATTATTGTAATTCAATCATATAATAAGCGGGAGAAGAGTTGGATTTTCTGGATCAACTGTTTTCGCAGGCGGTGGACATAGCCTGGGGCCTTCCCCTGGTAATTCTGCTGGTATCTGCCGGGCTGTACTTCACTATTTTCGGGCGCTTCATTCCCCTGCGGGGATTCCGTCATGCTTTCGATGTTTTACGCGGCAAACATGATGATCCCGATGATCCCGGTGAGATCAGCCATTTCCAGGCACTCTCGTCCGCCCTGTCGGCCACGATCGGTATGGGTAATATTTCCGGGGTCGCCATCGCTGTCACAGTCGGGGGACCGGGAGCGATATTCTGGATGTGGATCGCCGGCCTGATCGGGATGTCGACCAAATTCTTCACCTGCACTTTGGCCTGTATGTACCGTAAAAAAGATGAAAACGGTATCGAACAGGGCGGGCCGATGTATTTCATCGAAATCGGGCTGGGAAAATATTTCAAACCGCTGTCGATACTCTTTGCTGTCTGCGGGATGATCGGATGTCTGGCTTTGTTTCAGATAAACCAGCTCTCCGGCCTGCTCGAGAATGACTGGTCCGTTCCACCTCTCGGAACCGGACTTGTCGCCATGATATTTGTCGCGGTCGTGATCCTGGGTGGAATCGTGCGCGTCGGACAGGTCACCAGCCGGATTGTGCCATTTATGTTCGTGGTATATATAGTCTCGGCATCGTATGTGATCATCTCGAATTACGCAATCGTACCGGAATTACTCGGTTCAATTGTATCATCCGCTTTCGGCGGTGAAGCCCTGATCGGGGGTGGAACCGGTGTGGTGTTCCGGGAAGTCATAATCACGGGCATCAAGCGGGCCGCCTTTTCAAATGAAGCCGGTATCGGCACGGCTCCGATGGCGCATGGCGCGGCCAAAACCAATGAGCCGGTGCGCGAGGGACTGATCGCCATGCTGGGGCCGTTTATCGACACCAACCTCGTCTGCACCATGACCGCTTTGGTGATCCTGGCCACCGGGGTTGCCCCGGCCGAGGATGGTGTGGTGATGACAGTTACCGCTTTCGAGAAGGCGATGCCAGGCCTGGGACGTTATATCCTTACTCTGGCAATCATACTGTTTTCGATCTCGACTATGATCACTTACTCGTATTACAGCCTGAAATGCGCGCGCTATCTTTTTGGTCATCGCTTCGGTGGATATTATGTATATATCTACATCCTCAGTATACCTGTGGCCGCGATTTGGAGCCAGGACATGGTCATCAATCTGCTCGACACAGCCTTTGCCCTGATGTCGATTCCGACCGTGACTGCCACCCTGTTGCTTTCACCAAAGGTATTCAAAGCCACCCGTTCTTATTTTTCCCGTCATGTAAATAAACAGGCATAGAAAGTCTAAAAAAGATGCCGGACCTCTCAGCCCGGCATCCCTTTTGAACCGCAATACTGCAGGAAGGACATTATCGCGTCTTAAAATTTTCAACTATCGACTTGAGGGATTCCGCCTGACGATTTAACTGCTCGGCGGCGGTGGCCGACTGCTCAGCGCCAACCGAGGATTCCTTGATTATATTGCTTATCTCATCCACACTTTGGGTAATTTGCTGTGAAGCCGAAGCTTGTTCCTCGGAAGCCGAAGAAAGCTGCTGGATCATATTCATGACCCCTTCTGACAGGTCCACGATCCCGGACAGGCTCCCGGACGCCTTCTCGGCCAGCTCCCTGCCCTTTACGACCTCTTCCTTGCCCTGTTCCATAGAATCCACAGCTTCCCGGGTTTCAGCTTGAATGTTTTTAACCATTTCCGTTATCTCTCCGGTTGACTGGGCGGTACGTTCGGCCAGGTTACGGACTTCATCGGCCACAACAGCAAAACCACGACCCTGTTCACCGGCACGCGCGGCCTCGATCGCGGCATTGAGCGCCAA
>WJMC01000110.1:0-2500 GCA_014728145.1 Candidatus Zixiibacteriota bacterium
CCCCAGCAGGCGTCCGGACTGATCCATATCGAGAATCAGGCTGAATTGAAATGAATCTGTCTCGACCGGTTCGCTGTAATCCGACTCGACAGGTTTCAGGCAGGTATGAATATACCCGCTGTCGTCGTTGAAATCGATCATCATTTCCGCGAAGTAAACTGCCATCCGGACAACATACGAGATAGTTTTAAAGGATCAAGTAATAGTATCTGTTTTCAGGAAAAACATTACAGGCCAGTACTCAAATGCCGGTAAATCATGTGTTACTTTTTGAAAGCTTGAATGCCCATTGAAAAGCTTCTTCTCTGCCCTTATATTGATTGGCCTGCTTTCCCGGATACACGGCCTGCTCCCAGCGGGCAAGACGCACATACACGAAATAGTCGAAAAGAACAGATCTCTCAAAAATCCTCAACTTATTGACAAATCCTTTTACTTTACGGCAGTGCTTTTTCCAGAAATAATGCTCTGTTTCGAAGACACACCCGCATGGCTCGAGAATATGTGTACCTGGATTCCGGGGTTGACCATAGGCGGGATGATGCTCTCGCGCTCTTTTCCAGGCCGCCTCTTTTTGCCCCGGACGAAGAGGAAACTCCTGGTACAGAAATGTGATGAACGCATTGTGATCGCTTCCTATTACTCGACCGGTTTCAGAAAATACCGCTCTATCATCCTCGATATGTTCAATGACGGAAATTGCACAAAGATTCGCAGAATCGTTTTTGAGAGGAAGATCTGTGGCCGACGCAACAATGAAATTAACAGGGTGTTTTACTTTATCTTTATACTTCTTCGAATACAATTCATGTTGCCAAAACATCTGAGCGGAATCCAGGTCCAGAGCGGCAGTTCGATAACCGATTTTTGCCAGATAAGAACAAAATAAGGAAATCTCAGCCCCGACATCTACAATGATTTCCCGGTCTTGATCTGATATTGAATTTCTAATCATATCCAGGACCAGAGCATGCTCTATCATCCTGAGATGATCATACGGTCTCATAAAACGTAAATGCCATATCATCAAACCGCGAACATCGGAAATCCCGATTGCTGATTTTAGCCCTTTAAACCGCATCATCAAATCGAGCGACCATCCAAAAAGAGCCAGGATCGGAGAGAACAGCAAGCCAATCATATTTGAAACAATGAACCAGAGTCGAGAAAGTACTTTACTTTGTTGCTTAACTTCTTCACCCAGCCAGCTCTTTTGACTGGACGATTTCTCTTTTTGTTTCACCAGAACCGGTATCCCCTGAGTTATGGAATAAGATGTGTTGCACTTTTCACACAACAGGCTGCCTTCTATTATTTCAGAATCTATTTCCTTCGTTACGTTCAGCTTCAGATCTGACTTGCATTCAGGACATGCAAGAACATCATTCAATCTTTTTTTCATTAACTTTAATCCCCTCAATGGTGTACTACTTGTACGCTCAGGAAGAAAATTCCTGAATTCTAAGCCGGATTATGATAGTAAATTTCAATGTTTCTGTGAAGCATATTTTATGTTTTTAGTAAATTACTTGCACAAAACAATATCAAGACAGAAAGAAGTTGACCCAGTTGATTCAAAAGATAAAAACGATTCAACAGGCTCTGCACCGTCGAACCAACCAGGTTGCAGATCAAAGCGCAGGCAATTACACACTCGGCTGGAATTCGTACTGTTTTGCGGAAAAACTATTCTCCCAGAGCTCTAACCTCGATTATTACCCCCGTCGAATCGAAAACAAATGTTTTTTCGTAGCCGGTACTGTCGGGATCGCTTAAGTTGCTGTAACGCACACGCGCCCTGAATCTGCCATCGTCCAGTTTTTGAACCGGGTACCATTTGATATATCTGATCGAATCAGGGTGCTCTGCGTTTTCCCCGAACCAGGCTTTAACCTGTGGGACGGAATTATCCCAGATGCTGTTCTCGACCGCCTCTTCGTGCATAGAATCGCAGACCAGGATGGTACCGACTACCAATCCGAACAGGATCATTATTACAACTAACACCAGGCAGGCGACGAATCCTGTCTGGCTTGATTTAAGCCTGATTGATGACCTCCTGAATCCCTGCTCTAACTGTTATCATGGGCAATCAATTTACGATAAATTGCCACCAGGTCAAGCCCGCTCCAGATTGAAACGGCCAAAAAGAATTGGAGTCAATTTTTCAACGCGAATTCCGACAAATAGAATATAGAATCACACCATAGACCTATCCGGAGGGCATCGAGATGAATCCTACCCGTATGTTTATTGGCATTGCCGCGGTCGCCATGGCGATCCTGAGCATGTACATGTTCCAGCAACAGCACAATCTTGGAAAAACTCCTGAGATGGCGCTAAGGACCTGTGTTGAGGCTATCAAGGACGGCGATATGAGAACCTTTTCCCAGTACACCATCGATGGTGACACATTCTGGAAGGAATGGAAGAAGGCATCGCGCGAAGAAAAGGACATGGTGCAGGCGATGTTGCCGTTTATGATCGGCGATATTTACTA
>WJMC01000111.1 GCA_014728145.1 Candidatus Zixiibacteriota bacterium
CAGGCCTGACCCCTCGCTTTTGGTGGTGAAGTAGGGAGTGAAGATGCGCCCGAGATTCTCCGTGCTGATTCCGGGGCCGTGATCTATAACGGAAATCTTTGCCAGTTCGTCATCAGGTCCGACCTCGATTTCAATTTTCCCCTCCGGATCTGATTCCAGCGCGTTTTTGACGATATTGATCAAAGCCTGCGAAAAAAGACCCCTGTCAGCCATAACCCTGCCCTCGATTCGCTGTGAATTAATTACTATTCGGCCGGTTTCGAGTTCCGCACGATAGAGCTTTAGAGATTCTTCTACCAGCCCGAGAGGGTCGGTCGGCTTCACTTGCGGTTGAGGAAGTTTGGCAAAGGTCGAAAACTCGTCGACAATCCGCTTCAGTTTGTCGATCTCGGCCAGGATAGTTTCAGACGCGTCGTCAAGTATGTCAGCGTACTGATTTGGATTTCTACGGTAGCTTCGCTTCAGGTCCTCGATCGAGACCTTGATTGGCGTGAGGGGATTTTTGATCTCATGAGCGATCTTGCGCGCCATCTGGTTCCAGGCGGCCAGCTTCTCGGCCTGGATCAGCTTGTTCTGGGAGCGCTTGAGCCGTTCGTACATGGTATTGAAACTGGTCACCAGCCGGCCCAGCTCATCGGAGGAAAACCAGAATATCTTCTGGTCGAATTTACCCTCAGCGATCTGTTCGGTTGCCAGGGATAATTCGGTCAGGGGAGCAGAAAGCCTCTGCGCGAAAGCATAACTGACCAGTCCGGCCAGGATGATCGCGGCCAGGGCCACTATCAGGTAGATCTTTATGCTTTGAGATGCGAGTTGCTTGGCCAGTGAGGGGGGATGCAGAAGCATGATATAGAAATTTTGGCCTTCAACCAAAGAATACAGGTTTTGCAGAAACGGCTGGTAAGTGATCTGATCCAGCTCGTATTCTGAGCTGATGTCATCGGCCGGACGAGAGCTCACCTGCTGTTCAAGTATCTCCTGGAGATGCTCAGGCAATGTCGAGGAATACAGCCTGCGGTCGGAGAAAACCGCGGTTTCCATATTGTACGGCAGACGGATTCGGCTCAGGTAATAGTCGTCGACAAAAATTCCACCGATAACAATCGCCACGGCAGAATCTTCATAGGTCAATGAGCGTCCGCTCAGGTAGGCCGGGTAGATATTCTCAGCTACCCGATAAGGTGAGAAGCCCTGTACGAATCCTTCCTCAATCACTTCAGCGATGAAATCGTGCTCGCTTTTACGGTTAAAATCGGTCGGCCTGAGCCCCGATGCCAAAAGCATCGAATCACGGGATATCACCTCCAAAAAATCCAGTTTCAACAGCGACTGATACTGTCCCACCAGGTCGATCAAACGGCTCTGGTCGATCTGCCCCTGGCGGTCTCGGGTGAGAACGATCTGCAAAATCTGGTAATCATCGCCGTGGCAGGCCGAGGTCACTTTCTGGGCGATGTTTTCGCCATCCTCCTCCAACTGCCTCTTGAGAGCTTCCAGTCCCTCGCTGATATTGCCGGCCTCGATCTTGCGCAGTCCACCGGATAAAAAGAAATACAGCACCAGGACAGTGATTACAAGGAGCAGGGCGGTGCCCATAATCGAGTACAGGGCAAATTTAGTTTTCAGCTTCATTTGAGAATTCCAGTGTCTTGAAGTCGATCAGGCCCTGTTTGGTCAGCCGGCATGAATTCAGCCGGTCTCCCAGGGCGATCTCGCGCAGGGGACGGTATATGAAAATCCCGGCGGGGATATCATTGAGTGTATTATAGAAGCTGTTCAATGAATCCGGGCTGACACTGTTATTGACCAGCGATCCTTCTGACAGGCCCTGGTAGGCAGGATACACAAACAGCGAACGATTGTCGTTTTCCTTCACTAACTCATCATGATACAGCATTTGACTGATAAGCTCGAGCGGGTGATCGCGTTCGAGATTGAGCGTGCTCAACAGCAAATCATATTCATTTAATTTGCCGGACAGGTTTTGCCCGGTATAGATAGTCAAATAGATGCCCTCTCTTTCCAATATCGCCTTTATGTATTCCGCCGTGCGACGAGTCGTAAAATCATCAGGGTCAATCAATATCGAAAGGTAGCGGGGGGGCTTGGTGAGACTGCGGATAATCGCCTTACCCTTGTCTATATTAAAAGTGTACGGGGAAATATTATCGGTGTCTTTTAAAAGATCGGGCGCGCTCAGGGCGACTGCTGAATTTCCGAGTGCGACCCGGCAGAGTGAATTGCGATTGAGCAGGTAAGCCAGGGCGGTCATCAGCATACCGTCAGCCAGGTAAGCGCGGGAGTTGTTGGCGGACAGGTAGGCTGACACAGCCAGCGTGTCGGCGACCATATCGTACCTGTCCTCGAATCTGGCGCGATCCTGGTAATTTATCTCAAGCAGATCTATGTCCCCGAGCTGGAAGGCCAGCTTGCGGTCGAGGTAGTCCTCGATAACTTTCATTGAAACCGTATCGGGATAAAACTTTGAATCAGGAAAGTAACGATTGCGCGCGAGCATCAGGCTGTCACCGTAGTCGTCAGCAAGTATAAAGGGACCGGCGCTGATATCATAGCGCGCATTGTAGTCGAGAATGCGTGCATAATCGATATCTTCGAGCAGAAACTGATTCCCCGGCTGAATTCTGAAACTGCTGTCGGCCACCAGAAGGGGAAGATCTTCGCCGATGACTGCCTCGACCTGTTTTGCATTCAGGTTTGTCTTCATCAGCAGACTGCTCTCGTCAATTATGTATAACCGCAGGCTGTCTGTATCTGTGGCCAGGTATTTCAAGTCCAAAGACTGCAGGGAAGTATTGTAAAACCAGTAAACCAGGCTGAAGCAGATATCCTCGATCCGGACCCTGGAACCATTGGAATAGAGCAGGTCGGGCCTGGCTTGGAGCATG
>WJMC01000112.1 GCA_014728145.1 Candidatus Zixiibacteriota bacterium
AATAGTCTATACAGCGGGGCTGTTGATCATGGGCATCGACTACGCCTATATTTTAGGACCTTTGGCAGGTGTGGTCAGCCTGGTGCCGATCATCGGTGCCTATGCCGGTGCAATTCCCGCCATGATAGTAGCTGGCATGCAAACCGGATCCGCATTGTGGCTGGTGTGGGTATTTATCTTTTTTACGATAGTACAGTTTGTCGAATCTTATGTTATATCCCCCAAGCTGTTCGGCGATTCAGCCGACCTGAACCTGACTACGGTCATGGTTTCCACTATATTGTGGGGCTGGATGTGGGGCGCGATCGGTGTCATCCTGGCTGTTCCGATGACTGCGGCGATAAAGGTTATCTGCACTCATATCGAACCTTTAAATCCGGTCGCCAAACTACTCGAAGGTAAAATTAAGTTTTAGATTCTTCAGAAAACTCGTGAACGACCCAGATGTTGGGTTCGATATACAATCCGCGATCGTAGTTCAGATCGATTTTTACCGGATTCAAGCCCTGCGGCAGAATATAGTCACCGCTTTCAAAAAAGCGCAAGCCGGTCCATTCCTCCCAGGTTGCTACCGAACCTGAGATGACTGCTGAGCGACGGCAGATCCCGAGCAGTTTACCGCCCAGTTTCAGATGAACCCTTAACCAGGGATCATAGGGTAATCCGTCCTCTGTTCTCCACTGGACATAGTTTTCCATCGGGGTAAGCGGGTATGACTCCTTGAGACTGGGACGAAGGGGAAGAAGCAAACGTTCGAATCCGCGTTGTCTGCCGAGTCCGATCATCTTCTCGACCGCACGGTAACTCATTTTCCGTCCTTTGTACCCGGGATTGACAACGATCTGGAAAGCGACCTGGGTATTGGGATGTTTTCCAGCCTCGAGGTTACCGCAGGCCAGGCTGGCGGCCCAGCCCAAACCTTCGTCAGGAAGATCATCCGAACCACCATGCCATTTAAACGCAAAGCTGTTGCCGATAACTGCGATTTCATCGGTTTCAGTATCTACCAGCAGAAATTGTAAATCCGGATAGGCTGAATAGAGTTGGCCAAAAAATTGCTCTACGAATTCTGCTTTGCCCAGGTATTTTTCCCAGACCTGGTCCAAAAGCTGGAAAGCTTTGCTTTCAAACTGTTCATCCTCGCTCATTCTCAGAACTTTGAACTGATCAGTTTCCATGCGTATATAATAACAAAACGCCGGGGAAAACACCCGGCGTTTTTTCGCTTTGGCATAAAAATTTACTTGATATAATCAGCCACAGCCTGGGCGACTTCGAGCGAAGTATTCGATCCACCCATATCATAGGTACGAACCTTGCCCTCACTGATCACCTTTGCGATAGCATTTTCGAGAGCCTGGCCCTTGTCGATTTCACCCAGCCAGTCGAGCATCAGCTTGGTGGTGATCAACATAGCCATCGGATTGACTTTATATTTTCCTTCGTATTTCGGCGCGGAACCGTGGGTCGGTTCAAACACGGCGTAATCATCGCCGATATTACCCGAGGCCGCGAATCCGAGACCACCCACCAATTGCGCGCACAGATCGGAGACGATGTCACCGAACATATTTGAAGTGACCAAAACACCGTAATCGAGCGGGTTTTTCAGAAGCCACATACACATGGCGTCGATATTAGTCTCCCACAGGTCAATGCCCGGGTAGTTTTCAGCAACCTTGCGGGCGGTGCGCACCATCAGTCCCGATGTCTCACGCACGACATTCGGTTTTTCCACCACGGTAACGGTTTTGTAACCGAATTTTTTAGCATACTCAAAAGCGTCGGTGACGATATTGCGACAACCGGTTTCTGAATTAATTCTCAGCGAAACAGCTACGTTTTCGAGACCATGCTTTTTAAAGCGGCTGATCTTCTTGTTCTTTTGTTCGATCAGGTTGAACACATCTTCCGGAAATGGAAAGAATTCGACACCGACATAGAGGTCTTCAGTGTTTTCACGGAATACTACGATATCAATCCGGTCCTTGTAGTTTAGCGGATTGCCCTCGTATGCTTTGCAGGGCCTGAGGTTTGTACGCAGGTTGAATTCCTGCCGGAGACGTACGATCGGCGAGGAATACACGAGGTTTTTGCCCTGAAGTTCCGGCACCAGCTCGCGCTCGGCTTCTTCCTTGGGTTTGGATGTGATAGCGCCAAACAGAGCACAGTCAGTTTCTTTCAGGAGCTCGATGGTCCTTTCGGGCAAGGGGTCGCCCTCCTTGCACCAGAACTCCCAGCCGATATCGGCATGAGGATACTCGGCGTCCAGACCGATTTTGTCCAATACAATCCTGGCCGCTTCCATAACATCGTTGCCGACACCATCTCCCGGCATCCAGGCGATTCTGTACTTTGCCACTACTCCTCCTTCGACAGCAAATAGGTGAATGATATTCTGTGAGTATCTCCCAAATCAGATTTGAACGGTATATAGGCATAATCGAGACCGATGCCACGATGATCCACTCCCAGTCCGAAGGATACGTTTTTCTCATCATAGCCAGACTGGAAACCACTCCGCAGGTAGAACATGCGGTTGAAGTTGTATTCCCCGCCGAGATGAAAATGCGGATCATCATCGGTCGGATAAACGACATCGCCGGTCAGCATAAAATCAGCGATACGATACGCGGCTCCGGCTCTCAGAACGCGCGGCAGGTCATATTCTTCCTCATCCAGTTTGAGTTTGGAGCCGAGATTGGAAAAACTGGCTCCGATTGCAAGCTGGGAAGAGAGGTGATGTTGAAACCCGAAATCTACCGCGAAACCGGTTGAGGAATAAACATCGATCTTTTCGTAGACCAACTTGACAGTAAGTCCAACTGAAGTTGCCCGTCCAAAAGCGCGGGCGAATGAGAATCCAGCCACCAGGTCATTGAGATCGAAGTAGCCTTCAGGTTCCGGCGTGGGACCCGTACGACGTTCGATGTCACCCACGGTTCCATAGTTTATCGAGAAACCAAGAGCATAATTTGACGGTCGGTATACCAGCCCGACAAACTCCGAACGGTAATCAGCGATCCATTCGTTATGAGCGAATCCAGCCGCAAAATACGGCACGTTGATAATACCCGCAGGGTTGGAATAGAGCGAAAACAGGTCGCCCGCAGTCGACCCCATACTGTTGCCCATCGCCGCATGACGCGGTGCCGGGGTCACCAGCAGAGTCGAAAAGCCGGAGATGTCATCTTTGTCAACCTGGCCCCGGGCGGAAGCGGACAAGCAGATTATCGACATCAGCGCCAGGAATATAGTTTTCTTATAAGTCATACTGTGTTACCTCTTATCTGAACTCAAAGCCTATTGTAAACAGATGGTCCGGGCTTTCACCTTCGCGGTCGGAAGCGAAAGCGTAATCGAACCTAAGGGCATAGTAAACGAATTTCTTGTAAACTCCGCCTCCCAGAGTAAAGCGTCCATCTGCATAACCGCCCCTGACGGTAAAAAGTTTCGCGGCTGTGTATTCGGCACCGGCATGAATCCTGACATCCTGGTCCTGCCCCTTGACTAAATCGAGCGCCACCAGGGACGTACTGTCGAAAGCGAGCGCGGACACGCCTGCGCGCACGAAAACCTGGGCTTTCTCTTCCAGGGAAACACCGGCTTCACCCTGTTCTCCCCAGTAGTCACCGGTTGTCCAGCGCCAGTTGGTGCCCAGATTTTGCACAGCCAGCCCGACCCTGATGTCATTGAAAAACGAGTTCTCATCGAACCAGTTTTCACGGTTAAAACTGACCATCGAACCCACATCGAAACCGACCGATGTCGAATTGATAGTGCCGACCTCAGTTATAAAATATTTACCGGTTGCTCCTATCATTACAAATTCGCCGAAGCGCTTGGCGAATGAAAGCGCGATATTGTGATCGGCATAGGTCAAATCCTGTCCGGTGGGTGTCCCCTCCTCATCGCGGGCGATCCAGTTATTGTCGCCGGCGTAGATCCACGCAACTCCCACTGTAGCATCTTCTCGAGCGTTGAAAAGCGCTGCCACATGGCCCAGCTTGCGGTCAAAATCCATAACCCGGTACGAAGCCGACACCTTGTTCATGTCGATCAACGGTCCGCCGGCGGGATTGTAATACAGCCCCATCGCGTCATCGGCTACAGCGGTAAAAGCTCCGCCCATTCCAACCACGCGGGCCGACAGGTTAAGCTTCAGGTAAGCCGCCGCGTAGCCACTCCTGCCATCCTCGGCAGACAGCAGGCCGAAACTCGCGAACAGCATCACGAAAATTATTGCTATTAATTTTTTCATTTCACTCTCCTGCCTTACGGGATGACCATAATTTTGCCCCACTTTTCACCGCCGGTAGAACTCGCGACCTTGAAATAGTATGGGCCCGTGGCGACTATGTCACCGTTGTCATTGCGCATATCCCAGGTATCATTGTCATGCTGCACACCGCCGGCGCGGAACTCGCCCTCGAGCGGTGTGGCCACCAGATCCATAGAGAAGTCAAATACCTGAATGGTGATATTGCCGTCGGTTTCGAATTTATAATGAAACTTTACTCGCCCGCCGGGTGTCGAGTACGGCGATGATGGGAGTGGTGACACATATACTTCTTCCTCGGAGGATTCGGTAATCTCCTCAAAAGTCCGGTAGACATCCCAGCTTGTACCGTTGTCTGCCCCTCTCCCAATACCATCGTTAGAGGCGGCCCAGATAACATCGTCAACCACCGCCACACCGTAATATTCGGTGCCGGGATAGATCTCAGTCTGGTCGTCAGTGTCTACTACCGAAATCGTATCCCAGCTCTCGCCAAAATCAGATGATTTCAAGAGCCCATGCGTGGTAGCGGCGTAGACATCGGCATCGTTGAACGCGAAGTTCCAGCAATTGACATTTTTCATGACAGCCTCGAAAGTGCGCCCGTTGTCTTTGGAGACATTGATGCCGTTGGTTTCACCGAGGAGACCGGTGGAGTTACCAGCCACCCAGACGTATCTCTTGTTGTCGTAATACTGCACCTCCAGCGCGGTGACAAAATTACCGGTCAGGCCTTCATCGCCCGAAGTGGCACGGATATTGTGATCAAATATACCGGGATCGAGGTTGACAGTATCAAAATCCCAGCCGATCGCGTTGGGGCTGGCTCCGATGCCAGCAATCGTCCCGACCCAGAATGTCGTATCGACATCCTGGTTAAACATAAGCGAGAGCACCGTAGTGTCCCGGCGAACTTCTGTGGTCGTGTCGATTACCGTAAATTCCACCCAATTATCGCTTCCCCCGGTTCGGCGATAAAAACCG
>WJMC01000113.1 GCA_014728145.1 Candidatus Zixiibacteriota bacterium
CAAGTCTGGCATCTCCGGACCGCATAAGCCGTTGTTTAAGACCACTGAGGCTGTACCCAATACACAATTACGGGTACATAAGGTGGGACAGATTCAGATGTCGGTAACCAACTATGGTTATTTCGGCAGTCAGCTCGAGAATAGCTTTTTAGATCCCGAGACCGGAACGATTGCGCCTTCATGTCAGTTCCCCGCCGGTTCTGATATCGAATATCTCTTCCAGGGTGCGCTCTGGGTCGGCGCGATTGTCGATGAGGATACCCTGGTATCGGTTGGTACCGATGGCTGGCAGCATATTAAGGAGATGTATCCCGACTCGGGCCAGTCAGGTGCTATTCAGAAACGTTCCAATCGCCGAACCGACGCGGCCTATAGTGAAGATGCTATCTCGGTTGCAGATTATATCTCGGTTTATTCTGATACATTAACCGATCCGCAGTATGTCCCGGCTGATGACATGGATAAACGTCCCCATGAACCGCTCAACCTGAAGGTTATACAGAAGAGTTATTCCTGGGATTACAGCTATGCCGAGGATTTCATCCTGTATGATTTCGATCTCGTGAACATCGGTCAAAAGAGGCTAAATAAGCTCTGGATGGGGATTTATATCGACGCCGATGTTTTATACCGGACTTACTCCGACAATGAAGGTGGTTTCGACGACGATATCTGCGGTTTCCGCGAAACGGTACCGAATCCATCGGGCGATTTCGAAGACACGATTCGTGTCGCCTGGATCGCTGACAACGACGGTGATCCCGAAGGCGGTAGCTTTACCCGTGAAAGCCCGCTGGGTGTAACCGGTACGCGAGTAGTCAGGACACCTAATCCAGATCTTCGTTATTCCTTCAACTGGTGGGTTTCAGAGCAGGATCAACCGAATAAGTATGACTGGGGTCCCATGAAAGAAGAGAATGAACGTAGTTTTGGTACTGGCGGTCTCGGTACTCCCGAAGGTGACAAGAACAAGTACTATCTCCTTTCAAATAACGAATTTGACTATGACCAGATCTATACGGGTGTGGACTATACCGAACAGGGCTGGTTGCCTCCTCCGGCTAATGAATTGGTCCGTCGAATCGCAGCTGGTTATGACACGCGTTATTTGATCTCGTTTGGTCCGTTTAATCTTGATCCGGGCGATACACTTCCGGTGACTTTGGCTTATGTCGCCGGTGATAACTTCCATGTCAAACCGGATGATTTCGATAGCTACGATGTCAACGATCCGGACATCTTCTATGAAAAACTGGATTTCACAGATTTTGCTGTCAACGCCACCTGGGCGGCCTGGGTCTATGATAACCCGGGTGTCGACACTGATGGCGATAATGACTCCGGTAAGTATTATGAGCGACTCGATGATGACGGCAACGTGATCGAACGCATTTATTATGCAGGTGACGGTGTTCCCGACTGGGAAGGTCCGCCTCCTCCGCCTCCGCCGATACTGCGTTATTCAACGGTTCCGGGCGAGGTTACAATTCGCTGGAACGGTTTGGAAACCGAAACCTACGAGGACTTGTTCTCGCAGAAGCAGGATTTCGAAGGCTATCGGGTTTATATGGGCAAGACACTTAACCGAAATGAATTTGCCCTGTTGACCTCGCATGACCTGGTCGACTTCAGCCGTTACTGGTATGATCCGGCCAAGGATAGATGGTTTTTGACCGAGATACCATTTTCTCCGGACAGTCTCAAGACGCTCTACGGCGAAAACTTCGATCCCGAGCAGTATGATGACTCGACTACCGCTTTTACTGATCCGCAAAACGGTGAGGAAATGTTCTTCGTCCCGGTCGATTTCAACCGGTATTTCTCCGATCCACGCGGTCTGGAAAAGAGCTATATGGATGAGATTCAGGCGGGAACCATTACAAAAGACACTGGTCGTGCGGACTTCCCCGACAATTATGTCGAAATCGACGGGGAATGGTATCATAAATACTATGAATACGAATATACGATCGAAGGGCTATTGTCATCGCAGGCATTCTATTTCGCGGTGACTGCTTTCGATTACGGCAACCCGGAAAACAATCTCGAACCCCTGGAGTCTTCACAACTGGGTAATGCCACTCTGGTCTATCCGATCTATTCAGCGGACCAGGTGGAAGAAGAAGACGCCAGCGTTTCGGTTTATCCCAACCCTTATCGGGGTGATGCAGGATATTACGATGACGGCTACGAGCCGGGTGACGGTGTATACGATAAACGTATTCATTTCGTTAATTTACCCGCGGAATGTACGATCAAGATCTGGACCACCGATGGTGATCTGGTGCGCGAGATAGAACATCCCGGGAGATTATCAGAAACAGATTCCAAGATTTACTGGGATTTAATCACACGTAATACTCAGGCGGTCGTGAGCGGAATCTATATTTACAGTATAGAATCCGACCAGGGCACGCAAACTGGCAAAATAGTTATCATTCTTTAGGAATGGAGAGAGGGTGATATCAATGAAAAAACTCTTACTTATAGTAATGCTGCTTCTGGTGCTGGCGCCTGGGTATCTCTACGGACAAGCCAAGGTTGGTACTGCCGGCGCGCAGTTTTTGGAGATCGGCGTTTCCGCCCGAGCGGTGGGGATGGGTGAAGCGTTCATTTCAATGACCGATGACGCCACCGCGGTCTACTACAATCCCTCGGGATTGACTTATGTCTACGAAAAGCAATTCATGTTTACCCATATCGAGTACGCCGCGGATATCAACTACGAATTCGGCGGATTTGTATTGCCGATGTGGGATCTGGGCGGTGTTTTCGGCTTCGGCGTGTACATGCTTGATGCCGGAAGTGTCGATGAAACCACATACGAGCATACCGAAGGCACCGGCAGAACATTTGGTGCCAAGGAGTATGCTCTCAGCGCCAGCTATGCTCGTAACCTGACGGACCATTTCTCGGTCGGCGCGACCCTGAAAGTGATCGACCAGGTCTATGAGGAAATGCGCTCGACTGGCTGGGGTGCCGATGTCGGTACGACTTATGATACCGGTTATCGCGGTTTCCGAATCTCGATGGTGATTTCAAATTTCGGCCCCGACATGACTTTTATCTCTGAAGCGCATCCTTTGCCGATTAATTTTAAATTCGGCGCATCGTTTAATGTGCTCGAAAGCGATCTTCATCGCCTGACCCTCGCCGCCGAGGGCGCTCATCCGGCCGACAACGAAGAGAAGTACACGACCGGTATGGAATATACCTACAAGGAGATGTTCAGCCTCCGGATGGGCCAGAAATTCCAGATCGATACCGGCGGTTTTTCAGCCGGTGCCGGTGTCAGGCTTCCGGTCAACAACTGGACTCTGACGGCTGATTATGCCTTCTTTGATTTCGGTGTTCTGGAATCAGTTCACAGGTTCACTTTTGGATTCGCGTTTTAGGCTGAATGACTATGAATATCACGATGAGATATACTTGGAGGTATGATGAAAAGTAAATACATGAAAGTTATCATCCCGACAGCAGTCGTGGCGATGTTCGCTATGGCCGCGATCTGGGGATGTGGCGAACCGGGATTCGACGGTCCAAAGCCGGTCAATAAAGCGCCGGAATGTTACCTGGCGAATATCCCGACAAGTGGCACACAGTATTCCAAAAATCCGGTCCTGTACTGGTTTGCCAGTGATGAAGATGGCTACATTAAGGAATATCGTTATGTCGTCAAGAAGGCTGATGAAATCAATGACGATCCGTTGACATACATCACGAATACTGTCCAGGATGAAGATTATGATGACTGGAGCAGTATCGTTATTGGCGAAAACCCCTCCCAGTCTCCAACTACGGATACTATCCAGTTCTTTGCCGATATCGATCCCGAAATCTATGTCAAGCAGTACTTCTTTGTTCAGGCTGTCGATAATCATGGCGCCGTCTCGCGACTGACCGATACTATCTCCGAGAACGGACAACAGAAGATCAATATCCTGGCGTACCGAATGTTCTACCGCAACAATCACGCGCCCGACACTCATCTCTATTTTGAAGATACCATCCTATATTACAGCCTGGACACGCTGTATGAATCCTATGATGGTGTACCGTTCTCATGGGAAGGTTCTGACTCGCTCGATTACAAGCGGGCTCAGCCCAAGTTTGAGTTCCACTGGCAGTTGTATGGGCCTTTTGATTCTATTGATGATACTTCTACTTCAGATCCCAGCAAACTGGTGCGCGAATCCTATGATTCGACCACCAACTCTGTCTGGGTCGAGCAGGAGGGTGTGACGTTGTACGACCTTTATGACAAGGCACCTCCCAGCTCCGAGACTCGAACCAAGTGGTTTACTTTTAAGGTGATGAGCCGTGACGACGCTTTTGTCGCTGACCCTGAGCCGGAGGTGACGGCATTTCGGGTTCTGGAACCAAAGTTCGAAAAGGATGTCCTGTTGATTGACAACAACACTTACTTCCCTGGATCCATGATGATCCTGACTGCGCGCGATATCGAATTCTATGGCAAGGATGACCCCAGGGTGCTTATGTTCCAGGAGCGCTATTCTTCAATATTCGAAGAGGCAGGTTACCCGGTCGACGATTTGTACTTCCATCTTAATACCGATAGACCTAACGACAAGAGGGTTCCCGGAGTGGATACGCTTGTGAAATACAAGCTGGTCATAATGGTGGCCGATAACTGTCAGGCAAAGAACGATCGCAACAAACACTGGAATTCCCTGGCAAACTACATGGATATCGGCGGTAAAGTGATGCTGATCGGGTGGAATAATTTTAATCCGAACATTAAACCTAGAGGATTTTTATCATTTGCTCGTGGAGCATTCGAAAATCACTACTTCGGTATTAATGGTGAATACATGGCCGGATGGGGTGAGCGAGACAATATGAGCGCACCTTATGAGGAATGGTGGTGGTATATTACCGGTGTTACCAACGAGGAGATGGTCCAGGCTGTCGCCGACGAAAGAATTACGGGATTGCCCCTGGTTTTGAGTGTCGACAGCAACAGGCTGGATGATTACTTTATTGTACAGAATACATGGATTGCGGAAACTGATACGGTTTTTGAAAACGACACTACGGTCGTGCGCTCGTGGTTTGAGAAGAACAATTATCCCTTTAAACAGAATGCCGAGCCCTGGGTGAATTACTTCGAGAAAGACCCGTCAGCCGAAGCTCTGTATATCGCAAATTCGCTCTACGACAACCCGCGCGATTTCAAGTTCCATGGTGAAACCATTGACGGTAAACCTATCGCTGTTCGCAAGGATGGCGGATTGTACAAAACTGCGGTTTTCGGCTTCTCACTGTATTGCCGTCCCAAAGCGGAAGCGGTTGAACTGATGAGAGGTATGATCGAGTGGTTCCTCGAGGAATAACCAGAACTATCAGTCGCATTGACTGCAAATAAACTGAGAGGCAGGAAGATTTAATCTTCCTGCCTTATTTTTTTCAATATATTCACCGCCGGCTGATAGCCGGGATCGATCCGAAGAATCTCTTCTAATATTTCTATGGCGTCCCCGAATCGGTTCATACCGTAGTAAGCCTGTGCCTTGTACATAAGCATAAGTACCCTCTGGTTGTCTTCAGAGCCATAATTCAGTTTATCTAAATCATCCAGCGCTTGCCGGTAATTACCTGACATCAATGAGGACTCGATCAGTCCTGCCTGAGCCCGAAACATCGTGCTGTCTGCTTCCAAAGCAGAGCTGAAATAGTCATAGGCATCTGAATACTCCGCACTGCGCATAGCGATCAGCCCCAGGTTGGCTTCCACCTGTGCCTTCAGCTTGTCTTTTTCTTTTATCGAATAAAGTGTTTCCATCTGTAACGGGTCGCGCTCATAGGTCGGCTGTCTTTCGGAGGCCAATAGTCTGCGTGCCACCACCAGGTCATCCTGCGCCGAACGCAGGTCAGTGCCCAGTATGGTCGCCAGGTCAATCTTGAGCACTGCACGGTAGAAGTAGTAGTAGGGCGAATCGGGATAGTAGTGCTCGATACTGTCCACTCTTGCCAGCGCCTGCGACTGCCTCCCGACCTCGCGCGCGGCCTTGATGTAGTTGATGATAACCTCGGTGAAATAAGGCTTAAGCGACAGAGCCTTTTCTGCCAGCTGAAATGCTGTTTCTTTGTTGCCACGCAGTCTCTCGACTTCCGCCAGGCTGGTCATAGACAGCGCAGAGGCGGGATTGTATTCGATCTCAGCCCGATAGAAGACTGCCGCGGAGTCAAGCTGGCCGGTTCGTACAAAGCTGGTCGCCAGGTTCAGATTCGCCTGCGGGTAGTGCGGATCGAATTCAAGTAATTCACGATATAGCTGTCGAGCCCTGTCATGATTTCCATTTGCCAAGAGTCGATTAGCCCTGCTGTATAACTCTTGATGAGGATTGGAGAAATCTATCCCGTATGGCAGGTATTGGGTTAGCGCAAACAGCATTATCAGCAGTAAAGAACATATCAGAGTTGAAACTGTTTTTCTCGACCTTATCAGAGCGATGAATTGATGGATACCGTAACCTGCCAGAATGGCCGCAAACGGTAATAGTGGCAGTCTGAAACGTGATGTAACAAAAAACAGGACAATAACGGCGCTGTATGAAATCATGAAAGCAACAATCAAAGCTGTTTTTCTATTATATTTGAAACTGTATACTGCTCCCAGTATCCCGAATGGCACTAACAGCCAGAGCGATACAACCAAGATTCTGGAGACACCGATCTGAGAACGAAATTGCGAGATGTTGCGGTTGTTGGAAACATCTCGATCCGCAATCAGCAACCAGATTTTCTTAAATGTCAGATTAACAGCCTGGCCGGGATTTTGATGCCAGAAATCGAGACCCTTTCCGAACCAATAGGAGGAAACCTCCCGGGGACCCAGAATTCGATTCATATCCTTTTCCGCCAGATACTTACAATCTGCGTACTGCCAGTCCTTACCTAAGGGCTCCGGCATAGCCGCCGACCATCCGGTAGCCTCCGGGTTGTTACCGATATAGAAGTTGATTCCTCCCTGGGTTGGAAGTGGATTGAAATGCCCTCCAACGTGCGCATTTCTAGCGGCCACCGGAAGAAGGACCAAAGCCACACCTGTCAGGTTGAACAGTATCCTTCTGAGATTGCGTTTGAAGAGTGTATCTCGGTGTGAGATAAATATATAGACTGGCACAATCACTGCCAGAACTAAGACCGTCGGACGGGTCATTGCTGCCATACCCAGAACTATGCCGGATATCAACCACAGATAATCTCGAGCCGACTTTTCCGCCTTAAAAACCAGCAAAAAAAAGAGCGGTAAAAAGAAAACCAGCAGAAAATCCAGGAGCAATTCCGATTCAAAGAAGATGAAATCGAACACAAACAGGTACAAAACTGCCGTTATCAGGGCAATTATGGGATTATACAGTTTCCGTGCAAGATAATATGTTATAACAAACGATCCGATCCCTATGAGGTTTTGTATGATTATGATAGCCAGGAGGTTACCTGAAAACAGGTAATGCCATACGGCCAGCAGGTAGGGATACAGGGGAGCCCGGAAAAAGACTTCTTCGCCGATTATACTGCCCTCCGCGACAGCCCGGGCCCAGTTATAATGAAAGCGGGCGTCGACTGTCAGGTCACCCCAGTACAGGCTCTGGTTGTATTGCCATAAGTATAAAATCCTGAGCAGGATATATACTCCAACAAGAATCAGCAGGAGGGCCTTCTCGTTTTTAATTATCATCCTCTGAGATAACATAATTATAGTTTACTCTATTTATATTCTACTAACAAGCAAATTCGAGCGGTTTGCAAAATCCTGCACTACTGGTGCGGTTGTGAAGCCGGTTGCATTCAGGTGTGAAAGAAAGTTACTCCGACGTATACTGAAACAGATTCTTCTACTCGGCTCCAAGTCCATAAAATGTAATCGGTTGAATTGAATTTCCTAACCGGGTGTGACATCCTTTTCAACCTGAATTGTGCAGGTCCTGAACAGTTTTCGTGTGGCACGGGGATTGCTCAATAGGGGGTGGAGATTGAAAGGAGATAATCATGAACACCATGCCAGCACCATTTAGATTTATAAAAAATTTCACGCTCTGTTTGTTTGTCATTTTGTCAGCTGTTCTCCTTTTTACTCCACCAAACGCTGTCTGCGGAGAGCTGTCAAGCTCTCTGCAGAACGGCTGGATGAATTCCCCGGATGAGCGAATTGAAGTGCTTGTTTTCTTTGATAATAACCACACTAAAAACCTTGCCGACAGGGTTAATCTTAACCGCTCCGGACTTCATCGCAAGCTCTATCGTGAACTCAATTCATCCTCGGCTGAAGCTGTTGCTGATTTTAAGAACAATGCTTTTGCCGGATCTTTGGAGATCGAAATTAAAGAGACTTTCTGGATTACTTCGGCCGCCCTGGTCGAGGTTAATAGAACTGATTTGGCGAACCTGGCCGGTCTCGACGGTGTCAGTTTTGTGGCTCCCGACACCAATCTGGCCCTGGTCGACCCGGTTTCTGAAAGCGAAGCTCCGCGGATGTCCGCCTCGGCGGCTGATAACCTGAAGGTGATCGGCGCTGACAGGCTCTGGGCTCGCGGACTGACGGGCGAGGGACGCTTAGTAGGTAGTTTCGATACCGGTGTGGACGGTGACCATCCCGCCCTGCAGGATCGCTGGATGGGCAACTTCTTGTCCGACAGGAGCATGGCCTGGTTCGATCCTTACGGCAGTGAGTATCCTGAAGATAACAACGGCCACGGTTCTCATGTCATGGGTATTATGGCCGGTTTGGATGGCAGTGATACGATCGGGGTAGCTTTTAATTCGCGCTGGATTTCCGCTTCGGTGATCGACCGCGGTTCCAGCCTGTCACGCACAATTTCGGATATCCTCAAAGCCTTCGAATGGGCCGCTGATCCGGACGGCGACCCGGGAACTATAGACGATGTTCCGGATGTTATCTGTCATTCATGGGGTATCCCCTCAGGTATCTTTTCTGACTGTGACAACACCTTCTGGAATGCCATAGATAACCTCGAGTCGCTGGGGGTAGTTTGTATCTTTGCCGCTGGGAATGAGGGTCCTGACTCGCTGAGTATCAGGCAACCTGCCGACCGGGCTACCGGACCCCTGAATGCCTTCGCAGTGGGTGCTATTGACCAGATCGATCCGACCTACCCCGTGGCTGGTTTCTCCAGCCGGGGACCGTCCCGATGTGACCGCTCCGAGATTAAACCTGAGGTGGTCGCTCCCGGTATGATTATCCGTTCCTGCACTAAAAATGGCGAATACAGATATATGAGCGGTACTTCAATGGCCGCTCCGCATGTCGCCGGTGCTGTTGCGCTTCTTCGTCAGTACAATCCCGAGGCTACCTCCGAACAGATCAAGCTGGCTCTGTATAATTCCGCCCGTGATCTCGGTCCGGAGGGTGAAGACAATGCCTACGGTATGGGTCTGGTTGACCTGGAACAGGCACTGGAACTTCTGCCCGCGCCTTCTTATCCCGAAATCGAAATTGCAACTTATGCATATTTTGACGGCTATGATGGTATTATCGAATCTGCGGATTCGTTCGATCTTATAATCGAAATCAATAATCAGAATGAAGCTGTCTCCGGTCTCTGGGGCAAGCTCTTCATAAGCGAAAGCGATGCCGTGATCTATGTCGATTCGGCTGGATTCGGTTCGATTTCTGCCGGTGGCACTGCTTCCAACCAGGCCAGCCCGTTTGTGCTCAGGCTCTCAGATCAGGTTGTAGCCGGCCAGGCAGTTACTGCTAACATAGACTTTTATGACTTCAAGAGCGATTTGATTTCAAGCGAACGTATTACGATAATTGTGGGGCAGTCTTCGGTCGCGCGCCTGACTACACTCAACAGCGGTACCCTGCAGTTCACGGTCGATAATTTCGGCGGTCTCGGTCACGGCCACGGCTCGCTGTACCGACAGGGTGGTCACGGTTTCGTAGCGAACAACAACGGCCTCGATATTCTGTCTGAATTCTCGCTGGTGTTGATCGATCCTTTTAGCGGAATTGTAAATGACTGCGCCCGCGGTGAGCACGGTTTTTTCTCCGACAACGATTTTCTGGCTCTGGATCAATTTGAAACGATTCCGGGTGATTTTGGGGATATCGATCATCATTCCCTCTTCAGTGACGACAATGCGGAAACTCCGCTGGGTATCGAGGTCTCGCAGAAAACCTCGATTTTTGCTGATCAGGCCCTGCAGGACTGCGCCGTAATAGAGTATTCAATAGCGGCGACCGACCTGGCGTTGATCGACAGCTTCTACCTCGGGATTTTGGCAGACTGGGATCTTTCCGGCCAGGCTTCCGGTATGGAAAAATATGCCTACGATGAGGGTACTCAGACTCTGTATGCTTTTAATCAGGATGAAGACCTGTATGTCGGTGTCCGTTTCATAAGTGGCCCTGTTGCCAATGCCGGTATCCATGCCAATCCGCTGGACGGCAAATCGGCTCTGTCCGATGATGACAAGTTCGAGCTGATGTGTGGTGGTTCGAGCATGGGAGATACAGCCAAGTGGGGCGACTATTATGCCACGCTCGCGCTTCGCATCGAACCGGATATGACCTATGACAGCATCAAGTCGGCACTTGCGATTGTCACTGCCGGTAGTCTTGCGGAACTCAACCTGATACTCGACGAAGCTTATGACCGCTATAACATTTCCACCTCGGTTGATGATATCGATGATGGCGAACCGGTTCTTCCGAGCAGTTTCAGCCTGGCACAGAATTATCCCAACCCATTCAATATGGCCACCTCGATCAGTTTCGAACTGGAGCATGAGGCGCACGTCGTGATCGAAGCTTACAATCTTCTGGGTCAGAAAGTGGCCGTGATTACCGAGGGTCGGTATTCTGCTGGAAAAACCGATATAAACTGGGAAGGTAAAAACAAGAGTGGTAAAGATCTTTCCAGCGGAATGTATCTCTATCGCATGATTGTGGATGGTAAGGGTTCAGACTCGCGCAAGATGATGATTTTGAAATAATCTGCTTGAAGTATTAAAGATAAAAAATATATTATTTATGAGAACAAAGACGATTGTGGACTGTTGAATTTTCTGAATGGAGTGAACTTAGCGGGGAAGGTGAGTAATGAATTCAAAAACGAACATAAAACACCTGTTTCTACTTGCAGTTTTAGTATTTGTATTTTCAGCCGGCGCTTACGCCAGCTCGCTTCATCCCAGAATCGAAGCCAGGCTCAAGGCCGAGGGACGCTGGGATGATTATGTCGAAAGTATGAATGAAGCTTATGAGCGCGGGGTTAATCGGCCTCCCGATCTCCCCCTCACTCAACATCACAAGATTTCTCTCGGGTCCGGCCCCGATACGGCAAGATTGATCATTCTCCTGGTTGAATTTTCCGACAATCTCGCTTCCGATGATGTTTATGGTGATTCAGCTTATTTCAAGAATATGGTATCTTCAGAAGGACTATTAGAGAACGGAAGTATGAAGGAATTCTATAAAGAAAATTCCTATGGTCAGTTCGTGGTTGAGGGCGATGTGTATGGCTGGATGATGATGCCATTCACTTATGATTACTATGTAAATGGTTCACGAGGCTTTGGAGGGCCTTATCCCAATAATGCCCAGAGACTTGTCGAAGATGCAGTCATGATGGCCGACTATTACGTGGATTATTCGAAGTATTATGATCCGGACGGCAACGGTGTCATCGACGGTTTGGTGGTTGTCCATGCCGGTGCCGGCTTTGAAACGACCGGTGATTCCAACATGATCCATTCACACAAGTGGAATACTAGCAGTCCCGTTGAAACAAATGACGGTGTTTATTGCTATACGTACAACATGAATCCCGAGGAGGAGGCCTCTCCACAGGGGGGTAATACACTGGTCAAAATCGGGGTGTTCTGCCATGAGTTCGGGCATACACTGGGGTTGCCTGACCTGTACGATACCGATTACAGTTCCAGTGGTATCGGCAAGTGGTCGCTTATGGCGGGTGGCAGTTACAACGGGCAGAGCGAAATTCCGGCTCAGTTCGATGCCTGGTGCAAATATCGTCTCGGCTGGGTGACGCCGGATTTGATCACCGAAAACGAAATCGGCCATGAATTTCCGCCTTTCGCAACTTCGGGGCATGTCGCCCGGATCTGGACTGACGGCGATGATGACGGTCACCAGTATTACCTGATTTACAATAATAACAGGCTCGGGTTCAACAAGGCCACCCCGGGTGAGGGGCTGATGATTCTGCATGTGGACCAGTCACAATTCCACAACCGTACCGAGTACAAATACCTGGTTGCGGTCGAGCAGGCCGACGGTGATTTCGATCTGGAAGAAAATCGCAATGGCGGTGACAGTGGCGATCCTTATCCGGGTGCGTCAGGTGCCAGGGAATTTTCTGAAATGACAGTGCCATCATCATTGAGCAATACAAATGACACCACTTATGTGGCTGTCTGGGGTATTTCCGACTCGGATTCGATCATGACAGCCAACCTGGATATAAATTATACCCGGCCACGACTGGAACTGCTCGATTACTATGTGGAAGAATTTGAAGGCAACGGCAACGGCTATATCGAACCGGGCGAGAAAGCCGGCGTGTTTCTCAGCCTGATTAATTATCGGGCCGATGCTGAAAGTTTATATGTTTATACCTCAGTCGACAACGATCAGCTTGTCGTGGAAGATTCCGCATTCCTCCTGGGTGATCTGGCTTCCGGAGCTCAAATCGACAATTTAGCTGACCCGATTTTGATCGATGTTCCTGAAACGGCTGATCCGTCGATAACTGAAATAAATATCCGCGTTCTGGACAAAACCGAGACAGATTCTGTCAATATAAACGAAATTATTAATATCGGTGGCAAGGCGGCGACTGTGCTCCTTGTCGACCAGGATGACAACAATCCCAATAATTTTGAGACCAGGTATATGCATGTGCTGGACAGCCTGCGTATCCCTTACGAGCTTTATTCCCGCGATAACAACGGTACG
>WJMC01000114.1 GCA_014728145.1 Candidatus Zixiibacteriota bacterium
GACCAGAGGGCAGTCGACATAGATAAGCACGGCGCGGATCTACCGAAGCCTCGGGGACATCATGCCATTCACCGTTATTATCATTTTCTTCTGCAATTTTTCTGATCCTGCCTGCTTGACGGGGCGCCAGGATGGTGAACTTGATATCGTTTTCCGCCATGATATCGAGCGTTTCGAGGTCGACCGCCGTTTCGGGCAACCAGAGCCCTTCCGGGTCACGCCTGAAACGCCTTTTGAAATCATAGATGCCCCACAAAACCTGGGTGCGCTTGTCACGGCTGTTGCAAAGAGGCATGATTGCATGGTTATAAGCCTGCGCCATTGCCGAACCATGGCCGGAGAATCTTTTTCGGCTCTGCCGGTCAGCCTCCAGTATTGCCTCGTAAATCTCGGGATCATGGCACTCCATCCAGGCCAGCAATGTCGGTCCGAAATTGAAACTGATTTTTGCGTAGTTATTCGATATATCTATGATCCTGCGCTCGGAGTCGAGTATATGCGAGGCTGTATTAGGAGCGTAACATTCGGCTGTTATCCGGCTGTTCCAGTCGTGATAGGGATAAGCCGAATCCTGCACCTCGATCGCCTCCAGCCAGGGATTCTCACGAGGGGGCTGATAAAAATGCCCATGTATTACTATGTTTTTTTCCATTTGACTTATCGCTGTTGATAGATTACGAATTGATATGCTTTCAAATTGAGCTTGTCTCCACTATTGAGTGCATCCATCAGGTCGCTTCCCTGACCGCCATAGTTTTCATCGGCGGAATCGATTGCTTTGGTGAGGCCCGTGGTTTTTTCCTGAAGCTCGATTTCTGCCGGCTCGCCTGAATAATTAAAAATAATAATAGTTTTTTCCTCACCCGCTGATCGTTTTATTTTTATCACAGGAATATTCGCCAGTTTTTCGGCATTGCAATTTTTCTTTGCAATGTTCTCAAGGCATTTGTTTTCTTTACGCAGTTTAATCAGGTCCCGGTAGAAATTGAACATAGCTTTATTGTGACCGCTATTAATCTTTGTATAATCCGGACGTGATTTTTCAAAGGTCTCCTCGCTCTGCGGGTCAGGCGGTTCCTGTTCCCAGCCGAAGGCCTTGAATTCACGCTTGCGGCCTTCGCGCACCGCCTCGATCAGATTTTTGTCTGTATGGCTGACGAAATACAGAAAGGGTTTTTCCTCGGCATATTCCTCGCCCATAAACAGCAGTGGTACGTATGGCGCGCTCAATGTCACTCCCGCCGCCAGTTTGAGCGCTTCGTAATCGACCAGCGTGGTCAGCCGTTCCCCCAGCATCCGGTTGCCGACCTGATCATGGTTCTGGATGAAGACCAGCAGCCTGTCACCGAAAACGTCCGCTGAAGAACTGCCGTGCATGCGCTTGCGGTAGTTCGAATAATCCCAGTCGTACACGAAACCTCGATTGAGCGCTTTGACAAGGTCATCGGGCTGGCCGAAATCCTGGTAATACCCGCTGTTCTCGCCGGTCAGAAGCGTGTGCAGGGCGTGATGAAAATCATCCGACCACTGCGCCGGAAGACCGTAGCCGCCATGTTCCTGCGGGCTGATCACCCTGGTGTCATTGAGATCGCTTTCGGCAATCAGGTAGTGCCTGCGATTTTTCTTTTGAGATAGCTCTTCAACCGCTTCAGCCATCTCCCGTAAGATATGTTTCGCGCCGGTATCAAAGATGCCATGAATTGCATCCAGCCGGAGCGCGTCGATATGGTATTTCTCGAACCAGTAGAGAGCGTTGGCGATCACGAAATCGCGAACACCATAGCTGTAAGCATCGTCATAGTTTACAGCCGCTCCCCAGGGGGTGTGATATTTATCTGTAAAAAACGGGCAATACATTGACAGATAATTACCCTCGGGCCCGAGATGGTTGTAAACCACGTCCAGGCAGACCGAGATATCGCGCCTGTGGCACTCGTTGACCAGCAGCTTGAGACCGTCAGGACCGCCATAGCTGTTCTGCACAGCATAGAGATAAGCACCGTCGTAGCCCCAGTTGCGCGCACCGGGAAACTGTGCCACTGGCATGATCTCGAGCGTGTTGACACCCAGCTTCTGCAGATGATCGAGACGCTCTACCGCTCCCGCGAATGTACCCGGACGAGTGAATGTCCCGACATGCGCCTCGTAGAAAATCATCTTTGCCAGTTCAGGCGGGTTATAGCTCGAATCGCTCCAATCGAATTCATCATGATCGACCACAGCCGAGGCCTCATGCACCCCTTCCGGCTGATAAAACGAGGCCGGATCCGGTTTGTCATGTTCTGAGTTGATACGGTACATGTAACGGGAGGAGGGATCGATGCCTTCCACTTCAGCCTGCCACCACCCGAAAGCGTCTTTATTCAGCGGGATTAATTTCTTTTGCGGGGAAACAATTTTCAGTTCGAGCTTTTCGACAGCTGGAGCCCAGACATTGAACTTGCAAGTGTTATTTTTTCTGTTGTAAAAAGCACCCGGCTTCATCCCTGAAATCCTTTAGAACTTCCCTGTACTGACATGGGTGATGACAACACCCGCCTAAAACCAGTTAACAGATCACAATTAGCGATTTATCTCTCTATAACTTATATCGTCACAGTCCATATTTTTTCTATATAAAAACATTGTGATCATGTACTATAATAACATATTATCGATTTAGTTCAGATTAATTAGTCGATACATGATTTTTTGTAACAATCACTTCATATCTGTTGTTAAATGTCCTGACGGCATAAAAATGAAAGAGGGAGTTCATATACAATGAGTTTACATGGAAAGCAAAGTGTAATTCTGGCAATTACTATCATAGCATCACTGCTGTTGATCGGCGAAACGAAACTGTCAGCAGAATGGGTTTTTGATCTCGAGGGCGGTGCAGTCTTCAACGGCTATAACGATGTACGTATCCCTAATGAGACCGGAACCGAAATCTCGCTGGTTGAAGATCTTTCGGCCGAATCACGATTTTTCTTTCGTGGCCGGTTGAGTTATGTAATCGCCGACCGCCATACGATATCGGTTTTCGCGGCGCCGTTACGTATCAATGCAGAAGGCAGAGTTGATCAGCAGGTCGTGTTCGAAGACAGTTCATTCGAGGCCGGCTCACCGTTAAAAGCAGTCTACCGTTTCGATTCCTATCGTGTCACTTACCGTTATCGGCTATACGATCGTCCCGATTTGAAGATCGGTCTCGGTTTCACTGCCAAGCTTCGCGATGCCGCCATCAGCCTCCAGTCGGGCGACAAATTCGAGGAAAAGACCAACACAGGATTTGTTCCGCTCATAAATTTTATGCTGGACTGGAGTTTTTCCGACCGCCTGGGGCTGTTATTGGAAGGTGACGCGCTGGCGGCACCCCAGGGACGAGCCGAGGATTTGCTCTTGGCATTGCGGTACGATTTAACCGGCAGGGTTGCCCTCAAAACCGGGTACCGAATACTGGAGGGCGGTGCGGATGTCGATGAGGTTTACAATTTCGCGTTGTTGCATTATCTGTCGGCCGGGGTAATAATCAGCTTCTAAGCCCGTTCTGAGTGCGAGCCCTTGAACAGCACCCGCTCACCCTCGATCGTCTCCGGCATCATCCTGAGTACCACCAGGGCGGTAATGAAAGACAATGCACCTCCGACCAGAAATGGAAGTTCAAAAAACACCACAGCCAGAATTCCGGCCAGAAGCGGTCCGACGGCAATGCCGAGGCCAAAACCGGTTGTGATCACGCTCATCTGCCGTCCTTCTCCGCCGACTTCGGACAGGTCGGCTACCAAAGCCAGAGCGGGTGCGGCAATCGCGGCCGAGGCAAATCCCTGCACCATACGAATAGCTACCAGTTGCCATAGAGCAGTCACCTCGCCGGTCAGGGCGGTCGTGATTCCGAGAACGATCAGGCCACCGAAAATCAGGGGCTTGCGTCCGAAAACATCGGCCAGCCTCCCCAAAGGTATCTGCAGAAATATGCGGCTCACCATCATCGAACTGAACGCAATACTGAAATAGAACGCGTCGATGGCGAGGCGCCGGTTGAACTCATTTTCCAAAGTTGTCAGCATCGAAAACGAAGTCGCCATAACAAAAGTTGACAGCGAAGCGGCAATGATTCCCGGCCGGAAAAGCTTGCGGTCAAAGATATGGAAACGCTCCTTGATGACGTTTTTATCCGGACGGACATCCCTGACCCAGATTTGCACCATGATCAATCCCATGAAAACAAATGCCGAGCCGGCGTAGAAAGCGGTATTGAAGCCGAAACGGGTCTGCAGAAAACCGCCGATCACAGGGCCGGAAGCGAACCCGATCATGCGCAACATAGAGTAGACACCCATGGAACCGCCACGAGTCCCTTTTTTCGTGATTGCCGTCATAAGTGCCATCGAGGCCGGTATAGTAATCGCCACTCCGACTCCCTGGAGCGAACGCAGGACGATCAGGTCGAGATACTGGTCAGCAAATATATAGAACAGAGTACCTCCTCCCATCAAAACCAATCCAGCCTGAATCATCCGCTTACGGCTTCCCATCCGGTCGCTCAAAGCACCCATCAGGGGTTGAACAATAGAGGCGATGAAGCCATAGATTGAAATCAGTATACCGACCAGGACAGGTACGGAGAAGGGGAGATGCTCCGAGGGCAGTTTGGCGACGTAGAGGGGTAATAGTATAAACAGGATGCTGTTGCCGATTGCTTCGGCCATACGTGCGATCGAAAGCGCCAGCACTCCGGGGTTGACGCCGATCGTCTTGAAGAACCCGTTATCCAGTAACGCGATTACTCACCTCGCTTCAAAAATCAAACTACCATAATAGCTCAAAACTGTGCCATAAGCAAATAATCATTGCTGTATCAAAACCGTCTAACTTATTACCGGGACAGATCGAGGCATTTTATGATAGTTATTTCTACGCAGTCTCAATTGTTTGATAAAAAACTTGATTGCTGTACAATATATTTACATATTATGATCGATTGAGTATAGGGCGGTTGACACCCACGATTTCTGGAATTGATTAAAAGAATCGCTGAGCCTTAAAACTAAGCAATAATTCAACTCGATCGTTTCGTACAAGAATAAAACATGATGACCATCCCCCGCCGCTGTGTCCAGGGGGTCTATGCGAATCTGAAGGGATTTGGACTTGGACGTTCAGGACAGTTCATTTTACAGTTACATTCCTTTTATTGTCTATTTTCTCGGCGTGCTGTTCGTGCTGGGGGTGATGTACGGCTTATCGTATCTTCTCGGCGAACGCCATAGAGACCGCGAAACCGATCTGCCGTACGAGTCCGGAATAAAAACCACCGGTTCGGCGCGCATCCGTTTCTCCGCCAAATTTTATTTAGTGGCCATGCTGTTTGTAATCTTCGATCTGGAGGTTGTATTTATTTTCGCCTGGGCGATTGGCGCACGTGAGCTGGGATGGCCCGGTTACTGGGGCTTAATCATGTTTATAGCAATTCTGGTCGTCGGGTTGATCTACGAGTGGCGGATGGGTGCGATCGACTGGTTGTCATCGGAAATGAAACGTCTGAACCGAAAAGAGATGAATTGATATGCTCAATCTTCATAAGATATCAGAAGGTGAAAAACTGACTTCTGCGGATCTGGCTGACCGCGGATTTGAGGAAAAAGTCCGCGAGAGCGTGATCCTTTCGCGCCTGCAGGACCTGATCGCGTGGGGCAGATCCAACTCTATCTGGCCTTTTAATTTCGGGCTCTCGTGCTGTTTTGTCGAGATGGCTACCAGCCTGACCAGCAAGTTCGATATCGCTCGTTTTGGTGCTGAAGTAATACGCGGTACCCCCCGTGAGGCTGATATGATGGTGATTGCCGGAACGGTCTTTATGAAAATGGCTCCGATTATCCGTCGCTTGTACGACCAGATGATGGAACCGCGCTGGGTTATCTCGATGGGCTCATGCGCTAACTCGGGCGGGATGTACGACATCTACAGCGTCGTGCAGGGTGTCGATAAATTCATGCCGGTCGACCTGTACGTTCCCGGATGTCCGCCTCGCCCGGAGACCTTCATGGAAGGCATCACCCTGCTGAGCAAGACCGCTTCAAAAGAAAAGAGACCGCTGAGCTGGACAATGGGACCGCAGGGACTGATCAAGGGCAAGCCGCCGGCCCTGCGTGATCTCAAAAAAGAACAGCGCAACCGGGTGCGTGATCTGGCCACCATGGACAAGGGCCTCACAACCATCCACTACAACAAGAGGAAAGATATTTGATGCAGAGCTGTGTAACAGACATCAATCGGATTGCCGATCAGCTCCGTGGTAAATTTGACGAGTCGGTGGTTGCCGAA
>WJMC01000115.1 GCA_014728145.1 Candidatus Zixiibacteriota bacterium
CATCTTCACCGCTTCGCTTCTGGGCAAGGAGGAGATCTGGTCTGTCAAAACCGAGGATGGCGATCCCGACCTGACCCAGTTGACCCATTCCGGGCAGGGTAAGAGCCACCTTAAGGTTTCAGATGATTCGAAGTCCGTCTACTACCTAGAGGGTGGCAAGCTCAAAAAACTCGACCTCGGCAAGAAAAAATCTGAGACACTCGGGTTTTCAGCCGAGATGAAACTCGTAATCGACCAGGAAAACCGCCAGAAGTACGAAGAAGCGTGGAGCATGCTAAACCAGTATTTCTATGATCCTGAGCATCATGGAATCGACTGGGAAGCCGCCCGTGAAAAGTATATACCGTTGATCGGAGCCCTTGAAACTGAGGATGAATTCATCCAGGTAGTCTCGGAGCTTATGGGGGAACTGCGCGCTTCCCATCTCAGGATTTACCCCAATTACAAATCTCCCGACAAGCAGGTTCAATGCGCTCATTACGGTTTCTTTTTCGATAGCGATGCCTATCGTGATCAGGGTATCTACCGAATCAGGCTGATTTTGCCGAATTCTCCGGCCGAAACCGCTGAAAATCCGCTTCGTGAGGGGGATCGGATTATTGCCGTCAATGGCATTACCCTGGGTCGTGCCAGTAATTACTTCGAACTCATCGCCGGACAAGAGGGCAAAAAGACGGCTTTCGAGGTGATCGGTGCGGATGGTAAAAAGCGCACTGCCGAAATCAAGGGAGCCGGATTCGGACTTATTCGAGACCTTGGCTACCAGTGGTGGATCGACACCCGCAGGCAGATCGTAGACTCCCTCTCGGACGGGAAACTGGCCTATGTTCACCTGGATGCGATGGGTAGCGGTAACCTGCGCGATTTCAAGCAGGAACTGGTCAATCTGGCGGAGAAAAAAGACGGGCTGGTGATCGATGTACGCTACAACCGGGGCGGTTCGATCGCGGTCTTTCTGCTGGAGATTTTAACCAACAGGACATATATTTACCGCAATTTCGTTGGTGGTCCGCTGGTTTCCGAGAACAAACATCGCTCCAAAGCGCTCGAAAAACCCTCGATACTGATTATCAACGAAGCTTCCTTTTCCAATGCTGAGATTTTCGCATCAGGTTACCGCCAGCTCGGGCTGGGCAAAATCGTCGGTATGCCGACTTCCGGTGGCGTGATTGGAACATCGTCATTCAACCTGATCGATGGTACCCGGATCAGGCGGCCGTCGTGGGGCTGTTATACAGCTGATATGGAAAATCTGGAGAATATTCCACGCTACCCGGATATCACTGTCGATTTCGATGTCGCCGATGAGGTTTTCGATAATGATCCACAGTTGACACGGGCGGTCAATGAACTGCTGAACCAGTTATGATCAGTAGAGTGGTTGCTGAAAATTGATGTTAACGTAAGACAGCCGGGTTTTCAGCCCGCTTGAATACTCGACAATTCTCAGCCTTTTTCGAGAAAACCGGGCACCTCGCCAAGCGGGAACTTAATATCATTCTGGGATGGCGATCTGGTCATCATCTCACCCTGGTCGGTCGTTACCCATTCCTGCATCTGCTGATAGGTATTGAGCACTGTGCCGATCTCCTTGAGCAGATCAACGCTGTCGGAAACCGAAGGTCCCCGGTTGAGCGAACGTCTCCAGCTCCCGACCTTGCCGGTCGCCAGGTAAGTCGCCAGGATAGCCCATGTCTTCTGGTTAGTAATCAGTGGTACGGCAATATACACCATGCCCGAAGGCGAAGTTTCGGTGTAGGTACGGCCATACGAGCGCGCCATACTGCAGACATCCTTGAGCGTAGTCGCAAGATACAGTTCGGTTTTACGATATTTCTCGGAATCGGTGAGCTGGCCGAAATGAGCCAGACCCTTTTTTTCCGGTTCGTAGAAATAAATCCCCCAGGGCATTTCTGAGGCGTAACGATCGAGTATAGCTTTGATAACATCAGACATGGTATTCATTTCAAATTCCTGAGCTGTCATTTGAATTCCCCAAGTTGTGTTATTAGATATGTCGACTGCTCCGGGAGGGTATTGAGCCTCGCGCGGAAGGTTGTTCTGAATTTGGGCAGACGGTGTAGTGCGATAGTTACATTTTGGAAGGTCGTTCGATTTTGGAGCATTTATCACGGTCATCCCCGCCTCGAATCAAACAGAAGAGATCCATAATTTTAAGCGGCTCCCCGATCCTGAAACCCTGCCCGTAGCGCGCTCCCACCAGGGCACCGAAAGCCCTGGCGCGGGTCTCTAGCGACCAGATATAATCCCGCTTTTTATCCGGGTTCAGAAACTGAGTCTTGTGCGCCTTGAGAGCATCCATCCAGCGCTCATACTGATCGGTTATATCGACCACAAAAGTTGGGGCGACCTCGGGAGGTAAAAAATAGTGAAAGAGGGCTTTGACATGATGAGTTTCACCTTCGATCTTGAGCTTTTTGAAGGTGGCATAGTATATTGAGTTAGTTACGATCTGTCCGGCCGCCAGGTGATCGGGATGGGATTGTCTTTTCCCATGGCCACCGCTCATCCAGGGCGCCAGCACGATATCCGGACGGTAACGCCTCAGCATCTCCGCCAGCCGGTAACGATACTCCGGCAGATCGCGTAACTGTGTATCGCCCCAGTTGAGCGTCTCGAGCAGATCGGCGCCCATGATATCGGCGGCCTCCTGAGCCTCACGGGCGCGGATTTCCGGTGATCCACCGGTGCCCATCTCGCCCTGAGTAAGATAGATTATACCGGTTCGGTAACCCATCTGCCGAAGCTTTATCAGCACCCCGCCGGTACCGACCTCGACATCATCCGGATGAGCCCCGATCGAGATTATGTCGTATTTGTCTGAAGCCATGGCATAAAAAAAGATGCTGTCCGGAAAATCCGGACAGCATCTGTATAATCATTCAATTAATTGTCTTCCAGTTGTTCGCTGAGTTGCTCCGAATGGAATTTGAGTATGTGAATCAAGCGGTCATAGATGAAATGCTTGTTAGAGGCCGGATAGCCGTCATAACCGGAATAGGTGGCAGAAGAGTATTCTATCCCCAGGTTGTCCATCAGCGCCATCACCGCCTGTGCCTGTTCGTTGAAGTAGAACTGCTCGGTGTCGCTGTATTCCATGTATACCGCAATCGAATCGAAATGCCCGGAGGCATCCGGAAGAATATTATCGAGATCATTCTTCAGCCACAGGCTGTCCCACACTTCAGCGTACATATTGCCGTTGTAATCGAAGGGCAGATCGAAACCGAAAAACGGCAGATATGAAGTCGAATCAGCGTAGCGGGCATGATTCGTATCCGTCGGATGCGGGCTGAACGCCTGCGCCATGGAGAAGAACAGACAGGTGTAAGGCATATTGTTCCTCCACCCGAATGTCGTATCAAAAGCCTCATTGAAATTGCTGACCGGCGTGGTCAGTTCCTGTTCCTCGAGCACCTTGCTGACCAGGTCCTGCATTCCGCGCATAGAGGAACCATCGCCTTCAAACATTCCGGCACAGTTCGATGTCGAAACCGAACTGTACTGGTCCGGGTATTTGGATATAATCTTGAGGGCGCCGTAGCCACCCATCCCGAAACCACCGATCGCCCGTGAACTGCGCTTGCTCAGAACATTGAGCTGGGGCACATCTTCCTCGACATGAGAGATCAGCTCCTGCGCCACCATATCCTCGAAATGTCCGAAGAAATCGTTGTTGGTGTACCACGAACCGCCGTAGGGCGTTGATGCATCCACCGTGACGATATAGAATTCCTTGATTTCGCCTTCGTAGATCAGGCTGTCGGCAAGGCGTTGAACCATATAGTTGAAATAGTAGTTTTCATCGCCCATGAAATCGTGAAGCAGGTACAGGATCGGGTATGGCTTATTAGCTTGAAACGAGAAATTGGGCGGTGTATAGATTTTGGAAAAGAAACTGGTATTAGGGCCATAATAGAAGAATTCCCAGCCGGCATAGTCGGAAATCGCCTCGTAGGCCCTGAAATAGGTCAGGACACCGTCGGAACGTTTACCGGAATAGGCGTCTCCGCCACGCTCGTTGATGTCCGGAAAAGCGGCCGGGTTATCGCGTTCGCCGCAACTGACGAGCATCAAACCCACAGCCAGCATCACGGCCAGATATATAAACAAGATTTTCTTCATTGCCATACCTCCTAAAACTTCACTACGACTGACAGCGATGCCAGCAGGCTGAATTCGCTGTGAGTTCCGGCCAGATTGTCGAACACACCATCGGAGTCCAGATCTTCGAGAGATTCGATTTCAGTCTCGGATTTGAAGATGAATCCCAGCCCGCCGACAAACGAAACCCGGTCGCTGACAACAAGGCTTCCGCCACCGGTGAACCTGTGCTGGTCACCCGGGTTGCCATAATCGACAGTCGCGTTTTCATTCGGAATCGGAGACTGGTCGTAGCAGTAACCGCCCCGCAGGGTGACCTTGTCGTTGAGAATCCCTTCCACGCCAAGCGAGAGTTTGAAGGCATCATCCCAGCGATTCACGATCCTGGCCGGCACCAGCATTTCGTTAAGTATGGAATACTGGGTCATTCCGGTAGTGTTGGATGTATCGAATACCATATCTTCATATTCTGACCACAGGGTGTAACTGAAATCTGCCGCCACAAGCACCTTGTCCGAGGCCTGATAGGACAGCCCGAATCCGAATTCAGACGGCACAGTCCACTCTGTTTCGATATCCGCCACCGACTGATATGTTGTCGAATCTGAGAAGATCAGCTCAGCCAGCGAACCGGTGTCGGCATAGTTGAACAAATGTCGATTATAGGGCGAATAGAACTTGGTAATCGATTCACCGTCGAGATCGATCGTGGTCTTGGTTTGATAGGAAGCGCCCAGGCTGAATTTATCGTTGAGGTTTAAAAGCACACCCAGGTTCGCACCGAAGCCCCATCCGGAGGCATCCACTTCAGATAGCTGAACAAAATTTTCATAGGGTCGCGAGCTGAACGGTTCGGCCAGATCATTGGGCACCAGGTTGAGCTGATCATGGAAGAACGTTCCTTTGCGAATCGAAATTCCAAGTCCGACAGAAAGCTTTTCTTCCATCAGCTGCATCGCGAATGTCGGATGGAAATCGATCACGTCGAGGTTCATCCGATGAGACCATTCCCCCGGAAACATTACCATTGGCTCCTCCACCGGGTCGTAGAGCGTATCATCGACCAGCGGATTATAAGCCGGGCTGATATGGAACAGCTTCCATTCGGTCTGGTAATCGAAGGGTTGAAAAACAGCCAGGCCGAAAGTCATGTTCTCGTAAAACGGCAGTACCAGGATACCGGAAGCATAGGGCGTATACACCAGCTTGTCGTTGGGCACTCTTTCCTCGCCGTCGTAGTAGCCCAGATGATAACCGTTTTGGGTAACATCCGGCGTAAAGGTGGGACGGTTGGAATAAATGTCCGCGCCAAATGTAACCTGGTTTTCGAAGACATTGACCAGCCCCGCTGGATTGTAATAAGCGGCGCTCCAGTCATCGGCGACAGCCCGAAAGGCACCGCCCATGATCAGTGCTCGGGCGCCGACTCCGCTGACAGCGTATCCGCTTCCCAGAACCTGACCGGACAATGCCAGAATCAGGAGCAAAACAGTGAATGTTTTTAATTTTCGCATGGTCCTTACCATCTCCAGTTATAATGTAATATTTTCTTCCCCGAAATAGCGTCCATCGCTTACCTAAGTCGTTGCAAAACCCATCTTTTGCAATAAAAAATTAAAATTCAAAACTACATTCAAAGCCCTTCTTTGTCAACACCTTTTTTGGTTCACAGACGGCCTTATTTCTTGCCCCAAGTGGTGTAGACGGATATATTGCCGGAATGTCCAAAATCGGTCTGAAAATAATTTTCAGGCTTTAAAAAATGATTTACGAACCAATTGCGCTTATTTTCATTTAACTGTATTACAATCAGCGCAAAGGTGAGCAAAAGCAACATACAGGATTATAAATGGCGGAAAATAAAATTACTATCCAGGGTGCGCGCCAGCACAACCTCAAAAATATAGATTTAACCATCCCGCGCGACAAGTTCGTTGTCATCACCGGATTATCCGGATCAGGCAAGTCTTCGCTGGCTTTCGACACGATCTATGCCGAAGGCCAGAGACGCTATGTCGAGTCGCTATCGGCCTATGCCCGCCAGTTTCTGGGTATGATGGACAAGCCGGATTGCGATTTCATCGACGGTCTCTCGCCGGCGATCTCGATCGAACAGCGTACCTCCGCAAAAAATCCCCGTTCAACTGTCGGTACGGTGACCGAGATTTACGACTACCTGAGGCTGTTGTTTGCCCGTATAGGAAATCCACATTGCTTTAACTGCGGTAAACCGATCTCTCAGCAGACTTCCTCGCAGATGGTCGATCAGTTGATGCAGTTGCCGGAAAAGAGCCGGCTTCAGATCCTGGCTCCGCTTGTGCGCGGCCGCAAGGGTGAACATAAAGATATCCTCGAAAATGCTCGCAAAGAGGGTTTTGTGCGGATTCGGATCGACGGCGAGGTTTACTCCACCGACGAGATGCCGGATCTTAACAAAAAGCAGAAACACTCGATCGAAATAATCGTCGACCGGCTGGTGATATCCTCGAAAGTCAGGAGGCGTCTGGCTGATTCGACTGAGACGGCTCTGAAGATCGGCGGGGGGGTGATGATAGCCGACCTGGTGGGCGGTGAGGAGATGCTGTTCTCCGAGAACTACGCCTGTATTGACTGCGGTATTTCCTATGAGGAACTGACCCCGCGCATGTTTTCGTTCAACTCGCCTTACGGTGCCTGTCCGGCCTGCGATGGTCTGGGGCACAAGATGGAGATCGACGAGAGCCTGATTGTACCGGACAAATCGCTTTCGATTCACGAGGGCGCGATTGCACCCTGGGGCGCGGATATCGCCAACTGGTATCGCTTCCAGGTGCGCGGTGTAGCCCGTCATTACGGAGTAAAACTCTCAACTCCGTTCGAGAAACTGCCCAAAAAAGTGCGCGAGGTTATACTCCATGGTTCCGGAGAGACCGAGATCAGCTTTGCCTACGAACATGCCTCCGGGCGGGGCAATGCCCGGGGTGAGTATACCGCCAGTTTCGAGGGTGTGATCCCGAACCTGGAACGACGTTACAAACAGACCGAATCGTCGGGTATCCGCAACTGGATCGAACAATTCATGTCGGTTTCGGACTGTCCGTTGTGTGGCGGTGCTCGTCTCAAGCGTGAATCACTGGCGGTGCTGACAGGC
>WJMC01000116.1 GCA_014728145.1 Candidatus Zixiibacteriota bacterium
ACCTGTCAGATGCTCAGCCGCACCGTCGACGTCAACATCCTGATAAATCTCCAGGAGTTCGAGGATCTCGCGTGAACCGAGAAACTCCGAATCATGCTCCGACAGCATCGTATAGCCGGAAAAACCCTGGTCTGTCTGTCCGTTTCTGGCCTGCAGGTAAGTGCGGTTGTAGAGCGCCAGAAGAGCGGGTGTGCCCCCGGCCGAGATCACCTCATTGTATCTCTTGACACAATCATCGAAATCTTTTTCCATACAGTCGTAGTTGGCTCTGAGAAGCTCGTCCCAGCTCTGATATTGTCGGAAACTTTCGACCTGACCGGCGATATCTTCGGCTTTACCACGATCGCCCAGTTTGAGATATGCCAGCGAGGAATACCAGTAGAACTGGAAAGCCTCGTCGTGATCATCGGCCCTGCCTTTATGCTCATGGTAGAAATCGACCAGTTTGCGGTAGCGTCCGAAAGTGTAATAAGCAGTCGCCAATGAATTGAGCAGTTTTTCGCAGTCGTCCCTGCACAACAGGAGCGCTTTTTCCATCTCGCTGACCGACATCTCACCATCCGCCATCAGCAGACCGTTTAAATAAGCCAGCTCCCAGTCAGCGAAATCGCGAGACAGAAGATCAGCCACTTTCTGGCGTGCAAGCGTCAACTCAGCGTTTTCGATCGCCTTGGTCACCTCGGAATAGTCGCCGGTTGATTCGGCAATTACACAAACCTCGGCAACAACAATAAAGATCAGAACTAATGTAAGTATAGTTCTTGGCATAGTTGATTAATACTGGTTACTGGTTCAATGATGCAAGAATGCTTCAGCGGTACGGTTGATCACCCGCGCGGCATCCTCGGTACGCTGCTGATTCTGGTAAAGACGTATCAGTCCCAGGAGCGCCGGCAGGTAATCCGATTTGATATCCAGAGCCTGGTTGTAGTATTCTTCTGCCAGTCCGGATTCACCGCGTTTCTCGGCCAGGCTTGCCAGCCCCAATATCGCGTGCAGGTTCTTGACATCTCTTTCGAGCACCTGGTTGTAGAGATCTTCCATCTCGGAGAACTGTCCCAGGTCGAACAGGACTTTCTGGATTCGTCCGAAGACTATATCGGCGCGCGAGGGATCGACGTCGATCATCTGCTTCCAGGCTTTGACCGCGTCCACCAACTTGTCCTCTTTCTCATAAGAATCACCGATCGCGACCACCGCCTCGACCAGGTTGGGATTGTATTTGAGGGCATCCTTAAACTCCATCCGCGCGTCATGGTACTGTCCCTGCTCCAGAAGCTCCATACCATGCTTGTAGCGCAGGTCGGCCAGCGACGATTTGTCATCAATATATTGAAGCTTCAATAGTTCGGACTGATGCTGAAACGCTTTGCGCCAGTCTTTCTTGCGCGAGTACAGGCTGACCAGTTTCTTGAGGGCGATATGTTTGCGATCCGGAAAATCTTTGAGTTGATTCAATATCTTCTCGGCGGCGTCGAATTGCGCCAATGCCATATAGTCCTCGGCCAGGGCCTGGAGGACCTCGCCACGCTCATAATGGGTCAGGTTCTGACGCATGTTCAGGTCGGAATCAATTTGCAAAGACTTCTTGACGTTTCCACGCTGGCGCAGAAGTCCCGCCAACCGCAGGTAAGCATCGACATTGTTGGTGTCTGCCAGGACAGCTTCTTTGAGACGCAAAAACGCCGTCGAACGGTCGTTGTTGAGAAGCGCCTTGAGCGCTTCCATGTATGTCTCCTGCGGTGAGAGCTTGACCCTGGGATTTCGACGATAAAGATAAAATATGGCCGCCGACAAGACGACGATCACCAGAACCAGGACTACGATTACCACGTCCATCTATTTCTGCTCCTGTTGACCGGGCTCTTCCTCACCCAGTTCAGTGTCATTTATATCTTCAAGTGAACGATTGCGCAGGGCCGAGAGTTCCATCTCCAGCTTTTTGATCTGACGATTGCGTTCGCGAATATCTCCGCCGACTTTGATGAAATAGAATACCGAATAGATAAAAGTTACCAGCATCCCGATCACAAAGGCCGCGAAACATACAAAAGCCAGAGGCACCGCGTAATAATTGCCCCATGGGAAAAACAGGTCAACCCGCTCGGTGGAATTGTACAGCACAAACCCGATCACCACCGCAACGGCAATTATAAACAGCAACAGCCTCAATAGCCACATAGTTTTACCTCTTTGTTTTTCCCTCAGTTTACAGACTTAGCAGAACGCTGTCAAATAAAAAGTTAGCCTTCAGAGGACTTGTCATCCGCTTTTCGAACATCACCCTGATTCTGCTTTTTCGCCGGCTTATCTGCTGTATTCTCTTCGGATTCTTCTTCATCCTGATGGAGATCGTCGATACTTTCCACCATAGCCTCAAAATCTTTTTCATTGAAGCGGAAACGTTCCTTTTCGCCGACACACTCAGCAATCACGGTCAGGTCATCTTTTTTGAGAACGTACAAGACACCGTAGATATATTCGGAGACCCTGCGCGGCACCCCGTCGAACTGGTCGTCAATATTAATAGTGTACTGTTTTTGCACCTCGACTTTGACACCTTCGAAATCCCCCACCCTGGCCCTGCGGGTACGGTCAAATTCGGGAGTGAAGTTGGCCCGGGAAGGCATCGTGAAGCGTTTAAGAGCTTCCTCGACGATATCAATGTCTTCATCTTCGATGACCTCGATCAGGTGCAACAGGCTGTCCGGCTCCAGCTCGGTAGTGTCAGCCAGAAGCGTCAGCATCGGCGGGGTAAAATAACTGCGGTCATTGCCGAAATGCATCGGCACCACCGGGCTCCGCTTGAGGACGATCAAACGGCGGATATCGTCATCGTCGCCCACCTTCTTGATCTTCCAGCCGTCACTTACCTTGAGGCTGAATTCATAGTTGTTGTCCAGATAGAGCGTATCCCCTTTAACTTCACCGGCATCTTCGGCCAGGCCTGCCTGCAGGCCCGTAAGTAAAAATATCGTGGTAAAAATCAATATCAGCTTTTTCACGGTTCCTCCCTGTTTTTATTATCATATTAAAGTTTTTGTCTTATGTCAATTGATAGAACATATACTTGATTATACCGAGTTCAAAAAGAAATGTTCTCGAAGCCGGCTATTTGAGAAGAAGCATCTTGACGACTTCATCGATCCCCCCGACTTTGACCCGTAAAAAATAGATCCCGCTGGCGAGCCTGCCACCGCCATCGGCCTTGCCGTCCCAGCGCAGATCAAGGCTTCCGGCGGAAACGACCTGCCGGCTGAGCTGGCGCACTTTCTGTCCCAGGGCATTAAAAATCTCTACTTCGAGCGTCTGCCCGCTCACCGCTTCCGGGATATCAAGCTCGATTACGGTCTCGGCATTGAAAGGATTGGGATAATTCTGGGCCAGCCTGAATTTTTCCGGGATAACCTCATCCGGAGCCTGCTTTTCAAACTCGCTCAGGCTTAACTGATAGCTCAGCAGGCTGAAATCATCGGCCGCCAGAAGCAAACTGTCAGCCAGCGCCAGATTGACAAGCCCCCCGGAGGTCTGATATGAACTAACTTGAATCAAACTGTCGGCATCCTTTTCGAAGATCACCAGACCAGAATTTTTCGCTCCGCAGACAAGAAAATCCTCGTACAATTCGACATCGTACAACGTATCGGCCAGGGCGTTTTCAACACCGTCAAAGACCGGTACACCATCGGCAAGAACATACCTGCGCAGCCCCTCATTGCCGACGCCATAGATATATGTACCATCGAACAGCAGTTCATTGATACCGATTCCCCAGTTAATATTATCGATGAAGTCGATCGCTTCAGGATCGCTGATATCATAAGCTTTTCCGTTTCCGCCCCGGGTGGCATAATAGAGATAATCCCGATCGATGTGAACATCCGAAAGAGCGCTCAACTTGTAGAGGCTCGCCCTTTCATGGTATGATCCCAAAGACAGCTCGATTTCGTGCAGGTGGATATTTCCACGGCTACGAAATGCCAGAAGCGCTCTCTGGTCACCGGCTACGACTGCGCTCATGGAATGAATATCGATTGTGATCGGAATCGAGAGGATTTCATGCAGGCTACCATCCTCGAGCATCATGGTGATCCAGATCCTGCGATTGTAGTTATCCGCGATGAACAGGTAGTCACCGGCAATTTCGAGGTCATCGGCACGTGCGGGATGACGCTCGATCATGTTCAAATTTCCATCCGCATCAGGTTTTACGATTAAAAGCGGTCCGGCGCCGGAAGCGACATAGGCAAAACCACCATGCAGAACGACATCCTCGATACTCCCTGCTGAACTTATCTCAGCCAGCGGTTTCAACCCCCATCCATTTTCCACCTCGTAGATACGCGCGGCCTTGAATGAATCGACCGCCGCCAGAAATTTCCCGTCCCGATTTTCAACCAGAACAGGCATACCAAAGAATCCGGGATTTTCGATATTCGCTACCACAGACGATGAGTCCGGATGGAAGATCTGAAACGTGCCGTAAACATCGCGCGAGAATACATACTCGCCCTGCTTTTTTACACTGCTGACAAATGATTCAGTAGGGTATTTCGCGATCACGGCCGGATTCAGCGGATCGGTCAGATCCAGCCGAAGCGTACCGCTGTCAGAATAGGCGCAGTAGCCATCCTCTCCGAGCGCGGTGAAGTCTACAACCGGATGGTAGAACAAGACCTTTCCCAGGTAAGGCGGGTGGTCAGGATTGGAAGCGATGTCGTAGAGATGAATTCCGTTATAGCTGTCCACCAGGTACAGAAGCGGGCCATGTTTTTCGACTGCGACCGCGTTGGAAGCCTGCTTAAGCTGGGCAATCAATGCGGGGTTATGCCTGTCGGTCAGGTCAAAAATCTTGAGCCCATCGAAACCACAGGCCAGGTACAGCCTGAGACGCTCGTATTCCAAATCCTCAAACTCGGTCGGCAGGCTGGTTTCAGCGATCACCTGCGGATAATCCTCAGGTTGTACGCGCACAAAAGCCAACTGCCCAGCTTCAGAATAACATAGAAGTTCACTCACAAGTCTGCGGCAATACTGATAATCCTGGCTCAAGGGAACAGTGGCCAGGCTGTCCATCTGCCAGAATCGATTGAGCGGTTTATAGACAGTCAAACCGGAATTGAAGAGAGCGAAGAGATGACCGTCGGAATAGTTCAGATCGGAAACATTGCGCCAGAACCTGCTGTCGGCCAGGCGCACGTAAAGGGAATCCTCCGCATCAGCGCTCTTTATCGGTGCTGATACAACGAGGATCAAAAGAAGCAGAATCCAGATGTCGTACCTCTGTTTTACCATGTTCAATTAATCATTTCAGCAGTATCATCTTGCGCGAGAGATTCCCCTGCGAGCTTTCCAGCCTGTAGAAATAAACTCCGCTGGCAACCGGTTTTCCGGACTGGTCACGACCGTCCCAGACGACCGCATGGCGTCCGGCTTCAAACCTGCCCCGCGCCAGCGTCTTCACTTTTCTTCCGAGTATATTATAAACTTCCAGTTTAATATCTCCGCTTCTCATCAAACGGAAATTGACCACAGTTTCGGCGTTGAACGGGTTGGGATAATTCTGTCGGAGGGCGAAATTTTCCGGATGAGGCGGTGCAGTCTGCCGGTCATCATCAGCATCAACAATCACCTGCTCCGGTGGAGTTGGGTAAAGGATCCCGGAATTGCGACTGTCTGCGGCGAACTGCCCCCAGGCGGTCATAATCGACTGGTATCCGGTTTCGAGTTCCCAGGCATACACCGCGGTATCATCGGAAGTCATCAGCAGGTCCGCGCTCAGACGGTCATGGCCGAAATTGCATATCACCGGTATATGCAGTCTGTACAGGACACTGCCGGGATGCGCAAAAGAATACTTCGGCCAGCCTTCCAGAACCTGACCGCTGAGATCGAAAGCGTAGACTTTTTCCGCGTTCTGTCCAGGGAAGAAATTTCCTCCCCGCACAATGATGTCATATAAACTGTCTCCGTCGATGTCGGAAATGATCGGTGCTCCCGCACTGCCCCGGAAACTTGCCAGCCAGCTTTCGCCGGCGACATTGGGACGGCCCCAGACAGTGCCGTCGGAACGCACCGCCCAGACCTCGGCAAAATCGAATGACGAAATAGTGAAGACCATCTCCGCTTTTCCATCGAAATCCAGATCGGCCGGGGCGGGGTAATTTATCAGGTAATTGAACCGATCCAGTTTCTTGGGAAAGCCCGGAAAGATTGTACCATCGACTTCCATGATCACGGCAAAGATTGCGAAATCATCCAGCCTCCTGCCGATCACTCCCAGCTCCAGAGTAGAGTCTCCGTCGAAATCCGCCATGCAGGCACCCGAAATACCGGTCATATCAGAAATCTGCGCTTTCTCGAGGAAGTCCGGTTCGATCGCGTTACGGGTATTCAGAACCGTTATCGAATTCGACATCACCACGATTATCTCCCGTTCGCCATCGTTATTGAAATCTTCGCAAAATACGAACGGCAAATACTCGCGCACAAACCCGTTGACCTCGCCGAAAAAACCGTCACGGCTGGCGAAATACGAGGTACCGTCGTGGCGGTAGGCATAGATTTCCCCCTCGAGGGTAACGTGCACGATTTCAAAATAGCCGTCACCATCGAGATCATTGAAAAAGACCGTGGGAAACCCGTTCTGGGCATTGTTTACGGGTACATCCTTGGGGAAACCGGGCTTCTCATAACCGTCATAGGAATACAGGTGAAGCCCGTTTTCAGAAACAAAAGCCACCTCGCCAAAACCGTCCTGGTCGATGTCGTAGACTGCCGGTGGTCCCTGGAAATTCCCGCCGTCGTTAAAACGCCATCCCCCGGGAACGAATTTGCCGAGATGGTTGTATGCCCTGACACCGGAGCGGGTGGTAATCACGACCTCTTCGTAACCGTTATTGTCGATATCGTAGACGGCCGGCGCGTAATCGGTCATATCAGTCAGACCGACCGGGAAACCATCCACAAACCCCTGCGAAATCGCGACCGGAAGGCTGG
>WJMC01000117.1 GCA_014728145.1 Candidatus Zixiibacteriota bacterium
TAAACAACGATTACATGATTGGACTGGAAGATATTGTTTACCTCATAAATTATATCTTTAAAGGTGGTCCGCCACCTGATCCGCAGGACTGCGCCGATTCAGACTGCAGCGGGTCGGTAAACCTCGTAGATGCTGTGTACCTGGTAAGATATCTTTACTCGGGCGGACAGGCTCCCTGCGATACCGACAACGACGGCTTTATGGATTGCATTCCGGGCTACTGATACCGGTTTTTCCAGCGTATATTATTATATCAGTGCTTTAAACCGAATGGGGAATACTGTTTTGTTTGTTCAGCATTTTTGTTATATTCCTGCGGTTTGAGTAAAACGGGTAGCATGGATTTGTTTCGGTGCGGAAAGATTATCGAATCAGTAAAAGGTGTTTAATCCAATGGCGGACAGGATACGCAGTCCCTTCGAGGGAAAACCTGATGAAGAAAAAATCGAATCTATCCGGAAGATGTTCGGTGAGATCACACCCCATTACGATCTACTGAACCATCTGCTTTCAGGCGGGCAGGATTTCCTGTGGCGTGCTTTCGCCGTCAGCAAGCTTCCCGAAAATGCCCGCGTAGTCCTGGATGTCGCTACCGGGACCGGGGATTTGGCGCTCGATATAGTCCGCAAAAAACCGTATATCCATGTCACCGGGCTGGATTTCGTGCCGCAGATGCTGGATAAGGCGCGGGAAAAGACCGAGGCCAAAAAACTGTCCGACAGGATAACCTACCTCCAGGGTGACGCGATGGAGTTGCCGTTTGAAGCAGACTCATTCGATGCCGCGACAGTCGCCTTCGGACTGCGCAATATGCCCGATCGTGTCGGAGCCCTCAGGGAGATGGCCCGGGTAGTCAAGCCGGGGGGCAGGGTGCTCGTGCTTGAGATGACATTTCCGGAAAACCTGGGGATGCGCGGGTTTTTCTCCTGTTATTTCAGACATGTTATCCCGTTTATGGGAAGCATGATCTCGGGTAATCGTAAGGCTTATGAGCACCTGCCGTCATCGATACAGGACTTTCCCAAACCGGATCAGCTCAGCGAGTATTTCAAACAGGCCGGAATGGAAAAAGTCGACGCGCACCGTATGACTTTCGGGATCACTTACTTGCATAGCGGAATAGTCCGGTAAATTATAGCGGTTGCAAGTAAATGATTGCGCCGGCATGTCCTATCGATATCTTAATTTTTAAATATAATTGTATATGACTGAATAGAATCTGGAGGAAAGCAGATGAGAACTATCGCGAATGTTTTGTGTTGCAGTATGCTCCTGGTCTTTATGCCGGCTTCGGTCGTTCTGGCTCAACAGGAACTCACCCCTGAAGAGCAGGCGGAGCTTCAGGCAGAGTATATGCGCATGGCACAGCCGGGGGAAGCTCATGAACTCATTGCCCAGTTAGAAGGCGAATGGGAGCAGGAGATACGCTTTTGGATGTCGCCCGGCGCTGATCCGATTGTCTCCACGGGAAGCGCACAATGTGAAATGATTTTGGGCGGTCGCTTTTTGTCCTGCGAGGCTGAAGGCGGTTCCGGTCAAAACGCGATGGAGAGCCTGACGATTCTCGGTTACGACAATCGTCATAAGCACTACACCCTGATCGGTTTTGATACCTGGGGGACATACTATGTCACGGCGGCCGGTGACTACGATCCGGATACCAAGACAATCGTATTGTCCGGTGTCGACACAGATCCGGTTATGGGTATGGAGCAGGTTTATGATATGACGCTCGAATTTGTCGATGAAGACAAATACATTTCTGCGGTGATTTTCAAAAATCCCGAGATGACCGGTGGTGCCGAGGAATTCAAGATGGTCGAGGTAATCAATACCAGGGTGAAATAAATCAATTGCTGACTGTTTAAATAGAGCGTCAGCATACGGCGCTCTATTTTTTTAGTCCGGATACTCGAAATCTTTGAATTTAACCCTGTAAAAAATCGAGTAGAGCAAAGGTACCACCCCGAGGGTTAAAAACGTTGCGAAGAGAAGGCCGAAGATAATCGCGATCGCCAACGGCACGAACATGGGCGAGCTCCCGAACCAGAGCGGGAGCAGGCCTCCAATGGTTGTCATGGTGGTCAGCAGAATCGGGCGGAATCGTCTCTGGCCGGCTTCGACAATCGCGCGAGGCGGTTCATGGCCGTTCTCATCTATCTCGAGCTTGATCCGCTCCAGTAATACGATTGCATTGTTGATCACAATTCCTGCCAGCGAGATGATCCCGAGAAGCGTCATGAATCCGAAATAGGAATTCATCAACAGCAGTCCGAGCACCACACCGATCAACCCCAGAGGAATTGTCAGCAGGATGATCAATGGTTTTCGGGCGGAATTGAACTGACCGACTAAAAGCAGGATGATAACCAAAAACGCGAAAGGCAGTTTCTCGGCGATTGACTTGTTGGCATCGCCTGATGATTCAACTTCCCCGCCGAGCTCGTAGCCATAACCGATACCCCACTGCGGGGCTTTTTCTTTCAGCCACTTGTCGACCTCCATGGCGATATCGATACCGTAGTAACCTTCTTTGACATTGGAGCGCAAAGCCAGCATTTTGAGCCTGTCACGCCGGATTATCTGGGCCGGTTGCCAGACGACTTCGATATTGGCCACCTGCAGAAGCGGTACCGACCGGCCGGTCAGGGGCGAGAATATATTGTGGCTTTCGAGCTTGGAGAGATCGTCGCGTTCAGCCGCCACCGAGCGGAGTATGACCGGGATGATCTTGTCGTCTTCATAGTACTCGGTAGTTTCGATCCCTGAGAGTATCGATTGCAGGGAGACGGCTATATCGCGGTTGGTCAGACCGGCTCGCCGGGCGCGTACTTCATCGATTTTAACCATCAGCTTCTTGGCACGCGGGCCCCAGTTGTCGGTGATGTTTTTGGTTCCTGGAATATCTTTGAGGATCTGCCGGACCGAATCTCCCAGGGCAAAGAGCTTATCGGTCTGTTTGCCGAAAAGGCGGATTTCAACCGGGTACTCTACCGGCGGGCCGAGTTCCAATGCTCGTACTGTTGTCGAAAGATCGGGGAAGTTGGCCAGGCAGAACGAGTCGATTTTCGGCCGCAGGCTGTTTTGGATAATCTCCTTGCTGGTGGCGTTGATGAGGATATAAGCGTAATGCGGACTCTCCGGCTCGGGGCTGTAATTGAGAATGTAGCGCGGGCCTCCTTTGCCGATGAAGGATGCCCAGTCGACTATGCCTTCTTTACCGCCGGCAGAATCAGCCATCAGTTCCGCGCTCATGTAATCCTCGATCTTTGTGACTATCCCGGTAGTTTGGCTGAGCGGGCTTCCTACCGGCAATTCCATCTCGGCATAGAATATCGGTTTGTTGTCTTCCGGGAAAAAGATGTTCGGCACGAACTGAAACAGGGCCATCGCACCGAAGAAGACCGCAATCACCCCCAACAGAAACAACAGAGGATGTCTCAGCCCTGCGACCAGAGAGTTGCGATAAAAGCGGTAGAATTTCGAACTATACGAGTGCTTTTGCGATTTGGTATTAATCCTGAGGAATTTGACGCACAACATCGGGATCAATGTCAAGGCCAGCACCCATGATGAAAGCAGAGTGATCGTGACGACCTTGAACAATGAGGCGGTGTATTCTCCGGTCACCGATTCAGCCAGAAAGATCGGCAGGAAAGCGGCGGCTGTCGTCAGCGATGATGTCAAAAGCGGGATACGCAGTTCTTTTGTCGATTCCTCGGCCGCCTCGAGCGGTTTTTTGCCCTCACGCATCATGACCATGATCGATTCCGATATCACGATCGCGTTGTCGACCAAAAGCCCCAGCGATATTATCAGGGCTGCCAGCGAAACTGTATCGATCCCGATGTCGAAGAATGCCATCAGCATCAAAGCCATAATCATGGCCATCGGGATCAGGCTGGCTACCACCAGCCCGGTGCGAATGCCGAGCGAAATCAGCATGACCAGCATGACGATGCCGACTGCCTGGACTATGTTGATGACGAAGTTGTTCACTTTTGCTTCAACGTAATGAGGCTGGAAGGCGACGTAATTGAATTCGATCCCGATCGGGTAATACTCCTGGAATCTTCGTACCTGGGCTTTTACTTTTTCACCCAGTTCGAGGATATTGCCGTCCTCGCGCAGGTTCACCGCCAGTGCCAGGCTCGGTTTTCCCATGTAGTGCATAACCGAGGTGGGAGGGTCGATATAACCGCGGTAAACATGGGCTAAATCCTCCAGAAAGATCAGGTTGCGTGTGCCGGGGATCTGGATCACAGCGCGGCGGATATCCTCAACTGATTCGAAGTTGCCGGTCGGCTGGAGCACCATGCGCTCATGTTCGGTATATATCTCCCCGCCGGGAATAATGATATTTCTGGTCTCGAGTATCCGTTTGAGCTGGGTGGGGGAGAGGTTCAGCTCCGCCAGCCGTGAGTTGTTATACTCGATAAATATCCGCTCTTTTTGAGCGCCATGGATATTGACCTTGGCGGCCTCATCGATAAGCAGAAGTTCATTGCGGCACTCATCGGCAATCTCTTTCAATTCGGCATAGCTGAACCCCTCTCCGGTGAGTGTTATCACGATTCCGAACACATCGCCGAATTCATCGTTTACGAACGGTCCAATCGCCTCGTCCGGAAGATCGCGGGAGGCCCGGTTGACTTTTCGGCGGAGATCGTCCCAGATAGGACGCATATCGCTGTAGCTTTCCTTGATAAAAACATAGACAACCGAAACACCGGTTTTGGACTCGCTGTAAACGTAATCGAGTTCCGGCATTTCCTGTACGGCTTTTTCGATCGGGTCGGTGATTAGCTGTTCGATTCTTTCGGGGGCGGCTCCGGGGAAGAATGTCTGTACTACTGCCGTCCTGATCGTAAATCCGGGATTTTCGCTTCTGGGCATATTGAGGTAGGCGATAATGCCGGCAACCAGAACTACCAGCAGGGCGGCAATCGTGATTCGATCCTTGAGAATCGCCTGGCGGGTCAGACTCACTTGTATACCCCCTCAGGCTGTGGCAGTTTGACTTTCTGGCTGTCGATGATTCTGGATACTCCGGCAGTAATTAACAGGTCGCCCTCCCGGAGGCCCTCCAGGACTTGAAGGCCTTGATTGGTGAGTTCGCCGACTGTAACCTGCCTGCGATGAACGATGCCCAGCCCGGAATCGGCCGGCTCCACGGTAAACACAAAACGTCCCTGCCTGTCTTCGCTGACCGCGACTGACGGTACAATGATCCTTTCGCGCCCGTCGCCGGATTTGAAACGGATCGAGATTTTACCCGCCATACCGGGTCGCAATGCGGGATCCTGCTCTTTGAGCAGGGCGGTAACCGGATAGGTCGAACCCTGTCCGATCGAGGTCACCCCGACCTCGCTGATCGTCGCTTCGAATTTTTTTTCAGGGAAAGCATCGAAGGTGACTGTAGCGGGATCGCCCTCGTTAATATCAGATATCAAAACCTCGGGAATATTGGTCTCCACCTCGAGTTCGGAGCCTGAGGTCAGAAGCGCGACCGCCTGTCCCACCCGGACGTTTTCATTTTCTTGCACCATCACCGCGGCGATTGCGCCCTGGACGGGAGCGGTCAGGCGAGTATAAGTCAGTTGACGACGAGCCTGTTCGAGTTTTTTCTCGATCGAACGCACAGTCGCCCGTGCGGACTCATCGGCGGCCCGGGCGGCATCAAGATCATTTAACGAGGCATTGTTATTTTCATACAGACTGCGCACGCGGTCGTAATTGGCGGCGGCATTGCGGGCCTGGGCGCGTGCCTGCTCGAGAGAGGCTTCGGCTTCCTGCACCCTGAGACGATAATCGACCGGATCGATACGGGCAATCAAGTCCCCGGATTCTACCTGGTCGCCGACTTTGACTGCCACTTCTTCAACTGTCCCGGCTACTTTGAAACTCAGTCGCGATTCGAGGGCGGCTCGGGAAACCGATGAAAATGTCCTGATTCGTTCCCCGCCTGTGGCGTAGACCGTCTGGTAACGAACAGGCCGGATGATCTGCTCTTCTTGTAATTCCTCTTCTCCGCAGCTTGTGACCAGAAGCGCGCTGATCATTAGTATCAGGATCGGGAATATTGGCATTAATCCATTTTTCATCGGGCCTCCCTCTATAAATATCAGAATTTGATCGAGAATGTTAATTACCGGATTGATTCAATTTCGCATATTCATCGTAGTATGCTTTCAACCGCTGTAAAAAGTCTGCCTCGAGATCAGTTCCAGTCAGATAATAGAATTTACCCGAAGCTCTCTGGACATCAATAATATCGATTAAGAATTCATATTTGGCATTGGCGGCGGTCAGGTCAGCAACCAGCGCGGCGTTCTGGGCATCGAGCAGATCGATTACAGACACTACACCGCGCGAGTAGGCATCGGTTACAAGCTCGAGATTCTGGTGGGCGGCTTTGGCGGCATCGCGAGAGAAGCCGATTCCGGCCCATGATGCTCCGGCGCGATGAAGCGCGCTAAGGACTCTCTGCTCGATTTTATCGGCCAGGGCCTTCCGTTGTGCCTGAAGTTTTTTAAGCTCTTCCGACGCCTGAGCCCGCTTATGGAATTTCTGTCCACCTGCAAACAGCGGGTAGCTGAGATTCAATGCGATACTCCAGTTGAGATCGTCCTGCTGAGGCATTTCGAAACCCTGGATCGGGATGGTCAGTCCGGATGTGCCTGCGCCTTCTTCGGAGAACTTTTTCGTGATTTCACCTTTTAACGCCAGTTGCGGAGCCCAGAAAGCATTGGTAGTTGATTTCAGGCGTCGTTTTTGCGCGGCAATTGCTTCATCGAGCGCATTCAATTCGGGTGAGTTGGCGAAGGCTTCTTCGACCATGAATTTCCTGAAGATCTTAAAGGAGGCCTTGTTGCCGACATACTCGGACAGCAGGGATGAGATATGCTCCTGTATAAAATCATCGATGTCCGTTTCTTCGGTTGAGAAACTCTCCTCGGCAGGCCGGTTGATTATACGATTTACGGCGATTTCGGCAACATTGCGTTCGGCATTGGCATCGACTGCCTGCTGACGGCTGGTGGCGAGCTGGCTTTCCCAGCGGTAGACTTCGCCCGGACCCGATAATCCAATCGCCTGACGGGTTCGTGCCAGTTGCAGGTTTGAACGCGTGAGGCTGACATTGTCCTGGCGTATATTTTCAAGCGTCTTGGCCGTCAAGAGCCTGAGATACGCGGTCGAGGCCTGCTGGATAATGTCCAGCCTCAGACGTCGCAGTTCCGCCTGGCGTGACTTGTGAAGATGTCCCTGTATTCCCAGGTTGGCCCAGGCTTGCTCAGAAAAAATCAATTGAGTGGCGGAAGCGGAAGCGCTTATAGTTCTCTCGGCCTGCGCTCCGAAACTTGCTTCAGCCCGGTCATCGTCGATCATCAGTCCTGTGGCGGAAAGATCAATCCGGGGCAGGAGGTTAGCGCGCGCCAAAGCGACCTCTTTTTCCCCGGCTTCAACCTCATGATACATCGAGGCAAGGTCGAGATTGGCGTCGAGTGCCTGACGGGTGACTTTCGGCAAATTCATCTCGCGCGCGACTTTTTCCCTGGTTTCCTGCAACAATATTGCCTCGGTCATAACTTCCCAGCCGGGTGAGATGTCAAGCTGACGGGCTGTGCTTACGTTAATATACAGAAGATTCCGGCGATTGAGGGTAACCGGGATTCGGGAAGCTTCCTCGCCCATCAGGATGCGCTGAATATTCAGGGCTGTACGGCGTGCCACGCGTTGAATATCGATGCCCTCCCCCAGGCCGGCCAAGAGCCCCCGTTCGACATCCGTCCTGCCCATGTACGCGAAGCCTGGAATGTTCCGGTCGATCAAGCCCTGGATGAACTTGTCAAGTTCATCTTCAGGCATGCCGATCATAACGCCGACATGGACCGCGTCGACATCATCAGGGATTGCGGCCAGCGCTTCTTCCGCAGTTTCACCGACAGCGAGCTGGATCACTTCGATATCGACGTCCTCAAATGAATGCTTATGCTTGATAAGCAATGCGGGTATGTTTTCGATAATCAATCGTGGCCAGATAAATGCTATGCGTTCGAAAGGGACGACATCTCTGTAGATATCCAGCACCCCCGCGAAGTTGTAGCCTATGGGGATATATGTCAGGTTCCGTACTCCGCTGATACCTTCATCATAGGGCACTCCCTGGATTTCAACGTTGGCGACAAAAGGCGCTATTACAGGTTTGGATAGATTGTTCATGTGGGTGACGATGTCCGAGCCAACTGCGCCCAATGTCACGACGATGTCAATTTTCGAATCGCTCAACATCTTCTCGATTTCAGCTTTTATGTTTTTACGTTTCCAATCGGAAATCACTATATTATCGGGATTGAAGTCCAGTCGGTAGTCGCGTTCGAGCAGGCTTTGGATCTCGGATTGAAACAGGCTCAGGATGCCTTCGTTGCGTTCCCAGGGACCATCGAGAACAAATCCGATATGGACGCTTTGAGATTGCGGGTAGAGAACCAGCGGGGTTAGGAGTACCAGTACTGAAGCAAAACAGAGCAGTTTTATTACTCTCATCATTGTGCGTGACCCCTCTCGATATGATTTGGGTACATAACCTGTCAAACTGCTTGCGTTGATTATTTTAAAACATTTATAATTCCGTGACAAGGCTTTTAATTGTATTGAACTCAGCCTGACATATTCACTGCACAGCTATTGTTAGAAAAATATTAAATCTGCTTTATATGATGAAAAATTCTAAAACATTGACTGCGTTACGAGAGTATAATAAGCTCATGTTGCAATTAAATATGGAGGAGACATATGAAAGAAAATGTCTGGGAGACTTTTTTCGATAAGCATGCCCCGGAATACATGCAGAATATATTTACCCGGGGGACGAAAGGGGAGGTCGAATTCTTAATCGAGGAGCTGGATCTCAAGCCGGGTATGAAGATCCTGGATATTGGCTGTGGCACGGGGCGCCATGCGGTAGAACTGGCCAAACATGGTTGTCATGTAACCGGTGTCGATCTCTCGCGCGGGATGCTGGATGAAGCTGAAAAAGCCGCCGGCAATGCGGGAGTAAAGCTAGAGTTGATACATTGTGACGCTACTCGATTTGAGAGTGAACCGGTTTTCGATGTTGCCATAATATTGTGCGAGGGGGCATTCTCTTTATATCAGCCCGGACAGGACCCGATTGCTCATGATCTGGCGATATTGAAAAACGCAAATCGCGCCCTCAAACCGGGCGGGAAGTTCATCATGACAGCATTGAATGCCATGAAAAAGATCCGCGAGTATGGTCCCGATGATGTCGCCTCGGGCAAATTCGATCCGCTCAACCTGATTGAACACTACGAGATGGATTACGAGGATGGCGGGCAGAAGCATTCGGTAAAAGTCTGTGAGAAGGGTTACGTGGCGCTGGAACTCAAGCTCCTGTTGAGGATGGCGGGTTTCGAGGTTGAAAATATATGGGGAGGCACGGCCGGCAACTGGGGCCGAAGGCAGATCGACCTGGATGAGTACGAACTGATGGCGGTTGCCCTGAAAAGATAGCTTGCCTCCGGTATACAGTTTCTCAATTTCGTTACTATTCAGGCGGTTTAGGCTGAGTGGAAAAGCATCAATCCTACTCTACAAATTGTACTCTTTTTTTGATTGAAGGATTCAAATCGGGAAACAAGTCAGAGCAGTTTTCGTTATACTCATGGCTGAGAACTGAGGTAGAGAAGGTTTAAAGAGGTAGTTATGAAAACTGTTGAAAAATATTCTGATGGATTTTTCCTGGCAACTGTCCTGTTGCTCCTGTTTGCGGTTGTCCCGACAAATGCGCAACCGTTCATGAAGCCGGAAATCAGCGGGTATTATGAATTTATGCCGGCTACTAACCTGGCTGAACCTGATGCCGGTACTTTCTGGGAAGATCTCGAGGTGCAGACATCCAGAATAGGCTTTGAAGCATCGAACCCGTTTGTTTTTTCACGTGGTAAGACGATTTTCAATCCCCAGCTAAGTTTCGAATACCTGAAAGTCAATTACGACAACTGGGATGCTGTCGAGGGCGATGGCGATCCCAATATCAGCGATCTGTATTCAGGCAACCTGACAATGATGCTGATGCACATGATAAACCCGGGCTGGTCGATGATGGCGATCGTCTCACCTGGTGTGGCCTCCGACTTCGAGGGCGCGGTCACGTTCGATGATTTCAATTTCCAGGCCGGGCTTGTGTTTATGCGCAATTTCAGCCGGTTTACACAGTTAGGATTCGGCGCCGTGTACTCAACCAGTTTCGGTCATGCCATCCCGCTTCCGGCCCTGAGTTTTAACTGGAACAATGGTTCCAATTTGCGTTTCAACGTGATCCTGCCGGTGCGGATTCAGTTTACTTACAGCCTCAATCGCAGTGCAGACCTGGGTCTGCTGATGAAAGTCAGCGGAAACGATTACCGTGGAGCTTCAGAGATTTACGAGGTGAATGATCCCCGGCTGAATGTTTCAGACTGGATGGTCGGACCGACTTTTGACTACCGCCTGAGCGGTGCGCTGGCGGTCAGTCTCCATGCCGGGTACACTTTCGTGCGAGAGTTCGAGTTCTCAAACGGTGAGGATGAGATCGCTTCCTACGATTTGGAGGGCGGTCCATTTCTGCGTGTGAGCCTGAGCTTAACAGGAAAGTAAATAGGGGAAATGATTAGATTTTTTAAGTAAGGACTTACTAAATCAAAAATATAATTGTCCGTAATTACTTATAACGGGCCGCCAGACTCCCAGTGTGCTGACATCATAAGAGGCGGCTCGTTTTTCGTTTTAAGCGACAATTTTCCTGAGAAATGCCCAACCTGTTGAATTACAGGATAGTTCCTGCTTAATCCCAAGGATATGTTGAAAATTTGCACACTGATCAATGAGCTAATTCTATCAAAACGGTGATAATATTGTTTACTAATCCGATAGTCTATAATTGAGAGGTAGAGTTCGCTGTTGTCTCATGCCTGAAAATATTGTGCCTGATAATTAATCATAAAAACACCCCGTTGCGCCGAGAATCGATATCGCTGTTTTAAACAGCATTTAAAAGGAGGGAATTGTGAAGGCGTGCCAGCTATTATTAAAACTTTTTATTCTATCCGTTGTAATATTCAGTTTTCTACCGGCTGATCTTTACGGCAATACTGCTGTGTCTGTTGAACAGGCAGAGAAGATGCTCCGGGAAGGTAATCAGCGGTTTGCTTCCGGTAAGATGAAATATCCGAACCTCGATGACAGCAGGTTAAGGCAGGTGAGCAGTGGACAGGATCCGTGGGCGACCGTGATAACCTGTTCGGATTCTCGTGTTCCGGTTGAGCAGGTATTCGATGCCGGCCTGGGTGATATATTTGTCATCAGAGTGGCTGGAAATGTCTGTGATGTGGATGAGATCGGTTCGATAGAATACGGTGTAGATCACCTGGCGACGCCGGTTTTAGTCGTACTCGGGCATACCCACTGCGGAGCGGTCACAGCTGTTGTTACCGAAGCGGAGGTGCATGGTTCGATTCCTCCCTTGGTGGATAATATCGCGCCAGCAGTTTCCAGGGTAAAATCAGATTATCCAGATCTACATGGCAAAGACCTGGTTCCTCACGCGGTCGAGGAAAATGTCTGGCAGTCGATCGATGACCTGTTCAAAAACAGTCCGGCTGTGCGCGAAAGAGTTGCAAACGGCAGTCTGAAAGTCATGGGTGCGATCTATCAGCTCGAGGACGGCGAGGTCAACTGGCTGGGGACTCATCCGCGGGAGAAATTCCTTTTGGCCTACACCGGCGAAAATCATGAGCACGGGTATCCGCATGAGTATTACAGTGGAAAGCACTGGCATATTCCAAATGTAGCGCATGCCTCTCATGCGAAGGGTTATTCATCGACCGATGTGATGCAGATGCTTCGCGAGGGTAATCAACGTTATGTCGATAACAGTCGTATCTATCCCAATCTTGATCGGGACAGGATCAAAGAGGTGACAGGCGGTCAGAATCCCTATGCCACTGTGATAACCTGTTCGGACTCCCGCGTACCGGTTGAGCATATTTTCGATGCCGGCCTGGGAGATATCTTCGTTATCCGGGTGGCAGGCAATGTCTGTGATGTAGATGAGATCGGTTCTATCGAATACGGTATCGGCCATCTCTACACTCCCGTTCTGGTTGTGTTGGGACATACCTCGTGCGGAGCGGTAACCGCGGTTTGCACAGATGCTGAAGTGCACGGCTCGATACCCCCCTTGGTGGACAATATAATTCCCGCGGTCAGGAGTGTTGAATCAGAAAATCCCCATCTCCATGGAAAAGACCTCGTGCCAAAAGCTGTTGAGGCCAATGTGTGGCGTTCGATAGAAGATTTGTTGAAGCACAGCCCGGAAGCCTGTAAGCTGGTTGAAAGCGGATACCTTCAGGTCGTGGGCGCAGTCTATCACCTGGATGATGGACATGTAGAGTGGATGGGCACTCATCCTGAACAGTACGATATATTGAAAACAGCACTGGCATCTTTTAATGCCGGCGGAAACGGGAGCCATGGTTCATCTGCCGAAGACAGGTACGGTAACAGCCACGACAGCGATGATTACTCATACAGCGCATCGCATGGCAAGGCGGAGGATCACAGCTCTTACACCGGAACTGGTAATGATTATTCGTCTAATAGTTATGACTACAGTTCATCATCGGCCCGCACGGAGTCGAAAAGTACTAATTACGGTTCATCTACCGATCATTCGAGCTCAAATAACTATGGCGGGACAGCGGCGAGCCATAGAAGCCACGGGAGTAAAACCGAAGCAGTCGGGGCAAGTATTTTAGATCAATGGTGGTTCTGGGTAGGTATCATCGCGCTTCTGGTAGGTGGATTCGCAGTCTTTTTAATGAAGCTCCAGGACGGCACCATCAAGGCCAGGATAAATGTGGGTGCCAAGATAGTGGCAGGATTTTGTACCGTTCTGGTTTTGATGGCGATCACCATCTTTATATCCGAATCAAAGCTCGCACACCTGGGAGACTCGATTTATACCATAGCCGAGGATTTTATCCCCCTGACCGAGAAGATTTCTTCGATTGAAGCAGGAGCA
>WJMC01000118.1 GCA_014728145.1 Candidatus Zixiibacteriota bacterium
TCCTGCAGATCAGTTTCGATTTTAAGCTTATCCGGCTTATCATAGACCTGGTCAAGCACATGCTTAACGATCAGGTTGATATTTACCGGTTCCTGATTGTAGTGCCCACGTCGCCCCAGTGTCAGGAGTTGCTGGTTGATTTCAGCCATCTGTGCCGCAGCTATTTCCATGTCTTCCAAATATGAGTAGATCGGGTTGTCACTCTTGATTTCCTGCTTGATGAGTTCCGGGTAAGCTGTCAATGGTCCCAGGAGGTTGTTGAAGTCGTGAGCGACCTGGCCGGCGATTCTTCCGGCGGTTTCGAGCCTTTCCGCCCTGGCCGCGATCTCCTCCAACTGCTTGCGTTCGGTTATATCCATAACTGCGCCAAAAGCTCCGATATATTTATTTTTGTCATTGTAGCGGGGAGAAATCGCGACTAATGTTGTAATCCTGTTTCCATTCAGAGTTACCAAATCGACTTCATAGCGGGAACTGCGTCCCTGCTGGCGCTGTACTGTCTGTTGGAGTATCCGGGAATGATTATCTTCCGGTACAAATTCCAGCAGGTTTCTTCCGACAAGTTTATCCGGTGATTTGCATTCAAGCAGACGCGCAAAGGCGGGATTACAGTATTCGATTGTTTCGTTTTCATCCACAATTCCGATACCTTCCAGAACCGAGTTGAACATTTCCTGGTAACGTTTCTCGGATTCCTCGAGAGCTCGCATTACAGACTTGACCTGTGAGATATCCATTACAGAAGCGATTGCGCCATCTACTTCGCCCTTTTTATCGAATGTAGGTGAGGCATTCATGAGCACGGATACCGGGTGGCCGTCTTTATGCTGGAAACGGAATTCATGGCTTTCGCGCACACCTGAATTGCGTCTCTGGAGCATATCCCTGCAGACTACTTTCATCTCCTCATCCATGAAATAGAACAGGGATTTCCCCCGCATCTCATCGACTGAGTAGCCCAGGATTTCAGACATGCGTTTGTTTGTATAAGCAGTTATTGCCTGCATATCGATTTTCCAGATACCTTCATACAAATTTTCCACAAGCGAACGGTATTTCTCGTGGCTTGCGGTCAGATCGTTTTCTGCCTCTACCCTGCGTGTAATGTCGCGCGCGTATTCAACCGCGCCAATCACCTGCCCGTCATCATCGGTAATCGGATAGCTGAATATTTCGAAATAGCGCATTGAGTTATGGTCTCGGCTGTAACTTTTGACATAAGACTGCATGCTTTTTGTCTCAATAGCCTTTGCAGTGTGACAGTCGGGACAGGGCTCGTCATAACCGAAAAAGACTTTGTAACACTTCCTGCCAAGAATTGGCCGGCAATTTTCGAACCACTTTTCGATTGTCTTGTTTACTCGCAGGCAGTTGAGTTGTTTGTCGAGCACAATTATACCATCCTGGATAGCATCGAAGCTCGATCTTAAAAGTCTCTCACGGCTGAGAAGGATTTCCTCGGTGCGTTTACGCTCGGAAATATCGCGGATTACCCCAGTGTAATGGTCAGAATCGCCATCGAGACTCACCAGCCTCCCGGTCTCTTCGACGTAAACATAGCTGCCGTCTTTCTTTTTTACCCTGAATTCAATCGGGTAATCTTCAGCCTTACTTATCTTGTCCATCAATTGTTTTTTGGCCTTAAAGACATCATCAGGATGGATATGATCTTCCAGCCTACTGCCGATTATTTCATCAACAGTGTAGCCGTAGTTTTTTGCCCCCGGGCTGACATAGATGATTTCGCCATTATCATTGTAAGTAAAAAAGACATCGGGCATATTTTCCATGAATGCCTGTTGCCCCCGGATAGCTCCAATAACAGCATCGGAATCATCGAAACGGATCCTTTTATCCGGGCTTGAATGTGACGCGAGAAAACTGCTAAGACCAGTTGAAAGGGCACAAAACAGGGACACCGTTATTAGCATACCTGTATCGTATTCGAAATCAAGTACGAAGTTTAGAGCTATTATGAAAATGATTGCCGATGCTAATCCGCCTGCGACAGCATATGCTCCGGCTTTTAAAAATCGCCTGTTCATATATAAACCGGCCTCTTCTGTTTTTTTTCTTCGCTTCAACGCGGCGGGGGGCTGTATTTAGTTATCGACAGATATACTTGTATTTATAGTACTTATGTCCAATTCCATATGATTATACACTGTCTTAACTCACAGACTGATGGGGTATTAGGGGTGAATCTGGCAATTTCTCTCGAAGTTAGATAATAATCGTCGTATATATAATGTTGACACAATTTTAGTGTGGCTTATATTTCAGTAAATACTTCACCCTTAACGGGCTTTGAGCGAAAGGATATTCAGGATGACATCCAGGCGACAGCTTTCTAAAAAATCCACTCGTTATCTGACCTTAACAGCACAAATCATGTTTTTATTGCTTTTAATAACAACATCACCGCTGGCTTCTGAGGAGATCTCTATAAGTTATGATTTCGGATATCCCGATATCGTCAGCACGAATATCGGCAAAGCAGGAGCAGTGCGTGTGACAATCGACGGCACGACTTTATCCGGCCAGCCCGGAGCACCGCTTCTACCGGTCGCACAGGCCCGTATTCTGCTTCCGCCCGAGAGCATGGTAAAAAATATTGAAATTGTTACAGCAGATAAAGTTAGCCTTGGCACAGGCTATATCCTGCAACCTGCTGGTGTGCCTTTTAAGCTGAGCGAACCCGGTTCGGCACAGCCTCCGGTGGCGGATATGGAAATCTACTCCTCTGACAAGTTGTTTCCGGGAAGATTTTACGATCAGGTCACTATCCAGGAATTTCGCGGTTACA
>WJMC01000119.1 GCA_014728145.1 Candidatus Zixiibacteriota bacterium
GATGAATTCCGTCCGGTCGAGGAGCTCGACAGTCTGCAAAAACTTGGCGAGAAATACCTCCACCGCGCGCTTACGGTCTGCCGGAATATACGCATGGAAAATATTATGCTCCAGCATGCCGAGGATATCCTCGCATTGGAACGCTATCCCCATATAGTCAATGATCTGCAATCAGATCTGGCTAACAGCCTCGAGATGCGGGATTGGCAGATCGAAAAAAACACTCCCATCGGCAAGTTCGCCTTCGGTGGGTTCGGTGACAACTTCTATGAGGGAGAATATATCTTTATTGCCGACCTGGGAGGTGATGACCAGTACAGTCTCGATCGAGTTACCGGTTCGCAGATCCTGCTCGATTACAGCGGAAACGACATCTATATCGGGCGGGATGACTATTGTCTGGCTTCCGGTATGTTCGGTATTTCAACACTGATCGACTACGAGGGAGATGATCTTTACAAGGCGGGTAATTTTTCGCTCGGATCCGGCCTGTTCGGTATCGGTCTGCTGATTGACAGCTCCGGAAACGACACTTACCTGGGCGATACTCATTCGCAGGGCGCGGCAACTTTCGGGATCGGAATCCTTCAGGACAAAAGCGGAAACGACAATTACAACTGCGCGCTGTTCGGCCAGGCTTTTGCCGGGGTACAGGGCTACTCCGCGCTTGCGGATATCAGCGGTAATGACAATTATTTCGCGGGCGGTAAATACAAGGATTTCCTTCGCTACGATGATCACTACCTGTCATTGTCGCAGGGATTTTCATTTGGTTTCAGACCTCGCATGTCGGGTGGGATCGCTATTCTAATCGATTCCTCCGGCCACGATATCTACACCTCAGATATATTCGGCCAGGGAGCTTCCTACTGGTACGGGCTGGGAGCGCTCTATGACCTCTCCGGAAACGACAAGTATTTTTCGTTTCAGTACGCCCAGGGCAACGGCACTCATCTCAGCCTCGGTATCCTGATGGATCGTGCAGGCGAGGACTATTACTACGCCAAGGGTGTATCTCAGGGCTGTGGCCATGACCTGGCGGCCGGATTTCTGATCGACTACGATGGTAACGACACCTACCAGGCCTATGACCTCTGTCAGGCGGCCGGTTCTGCCAACGGTATCGGCTTGTTCATCGACTACCGCGGGCGCGACACGTACGAGGTGCAAAAGACACACAATACCCAGGGCTATGGCAATCCTCGTCGCGACTACGGGTCAGTGGGCGTGTTCATCGACCTGATGGGTGAAGATAACTATTTTGGCAACGGCCAGAACGACCACTACTGGATTATCGAATCCAGGTGGGGAATCGGTATGGATCTCGATTATTGGAAAGATGAGGAGGGGGCTGAAAATGAAAGTAATTAAGCTGGCTTTGATCATTTTTCTATTTCTGGCCTCCTGCGCATGGTCTGATGAAATATCCGATAAAGTCGATGACCTGTTCATGAAAGCCTCATCGGGGGAGGTCCAGTTCCGTGACCTGGTCGAGCCTTCCAAAGAGGAATTGATCGAAATGGGTGAACAAGCTGTCGGGCAGTTAATCACGAAACTGGCTACCGAGGATGCTCGTGAACGTCATACGCTGGAGGCGATCTTCAAGGGAATCGGTGAACCGGCGGTACCGTACCTGATCGGGGCACTCCAGACCGAGAACCTGTATCAACTCCGGCTGGCATCGATCTGTTTGGGTAAGATCGGCCATTCCGACGGAACCGAACCTGTCATGGAACTGTTTGACCACTATAACCACACTGTCCGCTCCTCGGCCGCAACTGCGGTCGGCAATATCGGTGACACGATAGCGGTTGAAGCGCTCATCGTATTGCTGTCCGATTCGACCGAAACGGTACGCAAATCGGCTTCGGTCGCTCTCGGCAAAATCGGCCACCCGAACGCGATCGATCCTTTGATAGCTACACTTTCCGATCCCCATTATTCGGTTCGCTATTCAGCCGAGGGGAGCCTGGTTAAAATAGGCGAGGAGTCTGGCGACAACCTGCTCGAACGTACGGAATATCTCGATAAATTGGCCCTATATCACACTGTCGCGGTCTGGCAAAAGCTGAAATACTCTCCCGCACGCAAGACTCTTGAAAAATACCTGAAAAGCCCGGACAACTACCTGCGCGGATTCAGCCTGCTGGCTCTGGCGGAAATCGATTCGGGCCGTGCTAAAAAGCATATCAGGAAAATCCAGGACAAAGAAAACGATCTTTTCGTACTATCCTGTATGAAGAAAGCCGGCGAAATAATTTCGAAAGATGATGAGTAAGATGGGCATCGAGGAGCGATTCAAGCAGTTCGAGAAATTCGTCAAAACCGAGTTGCCGGCAAGAAAAGCTCCGGCCATGGCGAACACCGCCTCCCGACTCGGGGGAGAGGTTGTAAACAGCGATAACGGTGACTATATCCTGCGTACATCGCGCTACCTTCCGGGCGACTGCCACGGAATTTTCAGCTTTGCCGAACTGGAAAACCACAAGCAGCTCAATTTCGATAATTACACATCAGCTCCGTCTGCGGGTGAGTTCAACCTGCACGATGTGGTCGTGGTCGACACTGAGACCACCGGGCTGTCCGGCGGTGTCGGAACTGTACCATTTCTGGTCGGACTGGGATACTTCGAGGATGACAGCTTCATCGTCCGTCAGCATTTTCTGCCCGATTATTGCGAAGAACTTGGTTTTCTGGAGCATCTCTTTGATGATCTCCCCGGCAAGGTGATAGTTTCATTCAACGGGCGGGCGTTTGACCTCCCGCTTTTGACCAATCGTTTTCTCATCCAGCGAACAGGTTCGGATTTTTTTGCAAAGGACCACCTCGACATAATCTTTACCCTGAGGCGTTTTTTCCGTCTCAAACTGCCCGACTGCACGCTCAAGACGGCAGAATCCAGCCTGCTCGGTTTCGAGCGCTTAAACGATGTTCCCTCGGAACAAATCCCGCAGATCTATTTCGACTACCTGCGCGACGGCAATCCCGACAGCGTTTACCAGGTCGTAATTCACAATCAATGGGATATTCTTTCCACTTTGGGTGTCCTGGTCGAGTTGAACAAATTTGTCGAGAAGGCCGAACGGGCTGATA
>WJMC01000120.1 GCA_014728145.1 Candidatus Zixiibacteriota bacterium
CTATTCAAGGCAAAAGACAAAATCCTGGTCGGGTTATCCGCGGGACCGGACTCGGTTTGCCTCGCATATCTGTTTCATGATCTGCGGGAGCGGTTATCCCTGGATTTGCATTTGGCTCATGTCAACTACAAACTACGTGGAGAGGATTCCGATCTGGATGAAAAGTTCTGCCGTGAATTGGCCGATAGGCTCGGTTTACCTGTTCATGTTCACCGAGAGGATCTGAATTCTTACAAGACAGAAGCCGGTAACCTTCAGGCTGAGGCTCGACGTGTCCGGATGAAGTTCTTCTATGAACTGCTGTATGAATATGAACTGGACAAGATTGCGCTGGGTCATACCGAGGACGATCAAGTAGAGACGGTGCTCGGTAACCTGATTCGTGGCTGTGGACTGTCCGGTCTGGGGGGAATCAAAAAGCGCGATGGTGTAGTCGTGAGGCCGCTTCTATCCACGCCAAAGTCTGCTATACTCGAGTTTCTCGAAAAGAATGGTCTTGAATATCGTCTCGACCGCACCAACCATGGTCTGGATTATACCCGCAATCGGCTTCGCAACAAGATTTTACCTTTACTTCGAGAAGATGTTAATCCGCGAATTGAATCGGCTGTATTGCGGTTGGCGGAGATAGCGCAGATGAGCGATGATTACCTCCGGTCAAAAACCGCAGATTCCATTTCACAATTGGTAACATCCAGCTTCCAGGGCAGTTTCTTAGTCGACCTGGCGGGACTTACGGACCTGCATGAAATCGAAAGATATTACCTGATCGCTGAATTATACCGCAGGCTGTGTTCTGGCGAACGGAATCAATCCGGGTTCGAGATGATCAAAAAAGCGGTAGACCTGACTTCTGCTGAGACTGGCAAACGTTCGGATCTCGGCTGTGGGATTTCGATTGAGAAAGGGGACGACTGCCTGGTGGTGTTTAAGTCCTGTGGTGAATTACCAGAGAGAGCAGTTGATATTCCGGGTGTTACGGATCTGCCGGAATATAATATCAGGTTGTATTCTGAACAGTATTCGATCGAGGAAACACCTCGCAACGATCATGGCCGGATGGGGGCGATCCTCGACTTTGACAAACTGCGCGGTTCCGTTTATATTCGGCAGTACCGTGAGGGCGACAGGTTTCGACCGCTGGGTTTGTCCGGATCAAAGAAGCTTGGAGATTTCTTTACCGACCGCAAATTCCCGAGCGCGCTCAGAAGAGAGGTTCCGCTTCTGGTTTCCGATGACAGGATCGCCTGGGTTGTCGGGCAGGAGATCTCAGAGACCTTCAAGCTGGATTCTCAATCGCGTCAAATAGTGAAACTTTGGGTGACCAATTTTGTTAAGAAAGTCGAGTGAATCTGAAGATTTGATTGAACTAATCAGCAAAGGGGAAATCCAAAAGCGGGTTAATGATCTGGCTCACGAAATCGATTCTGATTATTCGTCGAAAACGCCTGTGCTGGTGGGGATACTTAAGGGGGCATTTGTTTTTCTGGCCGATCTCTCACGCAGTCTCACGATCGAACATGAAATCGATTTTATGACCGTCTCAAGTTACAGTGATAAAAGTGATATGCCTGAGGAATTGGAACTGCTTTACGGTCTCCAACGGGAGATTAAGGGCGAAGATGTCTTAATTGTCGAAGATATTGTTGACACAGGCCGAACTCTGAGGTATATCTATCAATGTTTGCGGGACCGGGAACCAGCTTCGCTTGCGATCGTAACACTTTTGGATAAACGTGAACGACGTGAAGTCGATATTGATATTAGGTACCGCGGATTTGAAATTGCGGATCATTTCGTGTTCGGCTATGGTCTCGATCAGGCGGAACGTTTTCGAGGTCTGCCGTATATAGCATATAAAGATGAGGAAAAAAGGATTTGAGCAGTTTTTATAAAAATTCGGAGCCGGAGCATAAGCCTCCCGATCCGCGTGGAAAGAAAAAGGTCCCCGGCGGTCCGGGTCGTGATGAGTTCAACTGGAAGAAATCAGGTCGAACCCTGATCTTCTGGGTGATCATAATCATTGTATTTATTTTCGCTTTCAACAGGCTTTCGCCCAGTGGCGGGGATGTGGCCGACCTGGATTACTCCGATTATATCAAGCAACTTAACAATGGGAATATACTTGAAGTAGTAGTTTCCGAACGCAATGTCGAGGGCAAGTTCCGTCAGCCTTACAGTGGGACCTACAACGGTGTAACGCAGGATTTCAAGAAATTCAAGACCGTCCTGCCGCTATTGACCCAGGATGAAGTTGACCGTTTGATTACACAGGATGTCGAGGTCAAGGCTCGTATCGACGACTGGGGCTGGATAACTTTCTTAATCGGCATGGTGCCCTGGTTGCTCCTGATTCTGTTTTTCTTTTTCATGATGAGGCAGATGCAGTCGGGCGGTCCGAAAGGGCTGTTCTCGTTCGGAAAAAGCCGGGCCAAGCTGGCCTCCGATACCGGTCCGAAGGTTACCTTTGCGGATGTGGCCGGGTGCGAGGAAGCCAAGGAAGAATTGCGTGAAATAATTGAATTTCTCAAAGAGCCCGGCAAGTTCCAGAAGCTCGGGGGTAAGATTCCCAAAGGAGCCCTGCTTCTGGGAGCACCTGGAATCGGCAAGACGCTTTTGGCTCGTGCCGTGGCGGGCGAGGCGGGAGTGCCGTTTTTCTCCATGTCCGGTTCTGATTTCGTGGAGATGTTTGTAGGTGTGGGTGCCTCAAGGGTACGCGACCTGTTTGAACAGGGTAAGAAGAACGCTCCCTGTATCATATTTATCGACGAGATCGACGCGGTTGGCCGACATCGCGGAGCCGGACTGGGCGGTGGCCACGATGAGCGTGAGCAGACCCTCAACCAGCTTCTGGTGGAAATGGACGGATTCGATTCCAACGAGGGTGTGATCCTGATTGCGGCCACCAACCGACCCGATGTGCTCGATCCGGCATTGTTGCGCCCGGGAAGGTTCGACCGCCGGATCGTTGTGGATCAGCCCGATGTGAATGGCCGGGAAGGCATTTTCGAGGTTCATGCCCGCAAGATCAACCTGGCTGATGATGTCGACCTCAAGGTCCTGGCGCGCGCTACACCCGGATTGTCGGGTGCGGATATCGCCAATATCGTTAACGAGGCAGCGCTTCTGGCGGCTCGTCGAAATCACGACAAGGTCCTGATGGAAGATTTCGATGATGCCAAGGACAAGGTTATCCTCGGCACCGAGCGCCGATCGCTGGTGATCAATGAGGAAGAGAAAAAGCATACCGCTTACCATGAAGCCGGTCATGCCCTGATCGGAAAGCTTCTACCCAAAGCCGACCCGGTCTATAAAGTCACGATTATCCCGCGCGGAATGTCTTTGGGGCAGACCTCCTCGCTTCCTGTCGATGAGCGCAGGACATACAGCAAAGATTACCTGGAAAGCATGCTGGTGCGTTTTATGGGTGGTCGAGTTGCCGAGAAACTGGTCTTCGATCATCTTTCAACAGGTGCTGGAAATGACCTGGAGCGGGCTACCGACCTGGCACGCAAGATGGTCTGCGACTGGGGAATGTCGGATAAACTTGGGGCTTTGACTTTCGGCCAGAAAAAGGACGAGGTCTTTCTCGGCAAGGAACTCTCCCGTCAGCGCAACTATTCCGAAGAAACTGCGCGCCTGATTGATTCAGAAATCAGGCAGATCATCGATCAGGCCGAACAAACCGCTGAAAAACTGTTAAGCGAAAACAAAGAAATCCTCGACAGGATTGCGCTTGAGCTTCTGGAAAAGGAACTTCTCGATGCGGCTGACCTGGAGCGGATCATCCGGGGCGAAGACACCGAGGAAGTCACCGAATCATCACCCTCCCCCAAGGCGTAACGAATCGATGGCAAGAGATCTTACCCCGCTCAGGATAGGTGACTCTGAATTTGATTTTTCCCGCGCCTACCTGATGGGGATTCTAAATGTAACACCTGATTCTTTTTCTGATGGGGGCCATTTTGATAGCCTCGATAAAGCCCGGCGTCATGCGGTTCAGATGGTCAATGAGGGTGCAGATTTAATAGATATTGGCGGTGAGTCGACCCGTCCGGGCTCAGAATCGGTTTCGGCCGAGGTTGAACTCGAGCGCGTCATTCCCGTTATTGAAGCGCTCAGAAGCGAAATTGATATTCCACTTTCGATCGATACCTGCAAGGCTGAAGTTGCCAGGTCAGCGGTTTCAGCGGGAGCTTCGCTGATCAACGATGTGACCGGATTGCAGGGAGATCCGGAGATGGTCGAGGTAGCACTAAAACACGACGTTCCTGTTGTGGTGATGCACATTAAAGGCAAACCCCGCACGATGCAGAAAAATCCTGTTTACGACGACCTGATAGGCGAAATCAAGGCCTACTTTACAAATAGTATTGACCTTGCCGAGCGAGCCGGGCTCAAGCGCGAAAGGCTGATCCTCGATCCCGGTATTGGTTTCGGTAAAACCTATGACCACAATTTCAGGATTATAAATAATCTTTGGGAATTCAAGGATTTCGGCTTGCCGCTTTTGGCAGGAGCTTCGCGCAAGCGTTTTCTGTCCGACAACGACCGTTATCCGGTTGATCAGAGAGTTGAGCAATCCCTGACTGTGGCGGCGATGGCTGTGGCCGGTGGAGCCAATTTCGTCCGGGTGCACGATGTAGCTCCAACTAAAAAAGCGCTCTGGACGGTCGAAAAGATAATCAGGGTTTGAAAAATTTCTGCAGAGCAATCATCTGCTTGCTCATTTCGATAAAATATAATATCTTACTATCCTGTTGTTTCTGAGGATAATATGGAGATTTTCAGCTACCAGTTTCTGAAATTCACTATCATCGACTTTCTCGATATCTGTATCGTGGGTTTTATCGTGTACAAGCTTTTAGAGCTTGTCAAGGGAACCCGTTCAGCCCAGATACTGATCGGGCTGGTAATCATCTTTATCGTCGCTTTTTTGGCTTACTGGTTCCAGCTCGATGGCTTGACCTGGCTTTTTTCCAATTTGGCCACGGTCGGTTTTATTGTCCTTGTGGTGGTTTTTCAGCCGGAGATCCGCGGTGGGCTGGCCCAGATCGGCCATACCCGTTTCATGCGGCGCTTTATAAAAAGCAAAGACGAAACCGCGCTGGAAGAAATCGTACGCGGGGCGATTCGTCTCTCCGAACTCCGTTACGGAGGATTGATCGTGATCGAGCGTCAGGTCGGACTCAAGAACATCATCAAAACCGGACGCGCGGTCAATGCCGATGTCTCGGCAGATTTGATAACAACAGTGTTTACACCCTATACCCCCCTGCATGACGGCGCAATGGTAGTGCGCAACGAGAAAGTGATTGCGGCCGCCTGTATGCTCCCGATGACACAGAATCCGCGTTATGCAGACCTGTTTGGAATGCGTCACAAGGCGGCGATCGGTGTCAGCGAAGAATCCGATGCGGTCTGTCTGGTGATCTCGGAAGAGACCGGAGCGATTTCACTTACAGTCGAGGGCAGGTTTAAACGCGACCTCGAGAAACTAACTCTGAGGGAAAGCCTCACGGAAGTTTTGAATAATTCCTGAAATGTTTATCGACCTGGTTGAAATCGAAGTCGAGAGCGGTGCCGGCGGACCCGGCGCAGTCTCATTCAGGCGCGAAAAATTCCTGCCCAAGGGCGGGCCTGATGGTGGCGACGGTGGTAATGGAGGATCAGTCTACCTGGTCGTCGATGCGAACCTGAACACGCTGATGGACCTCAAGTATCGCAAAAAATACAAGGCAGAAAAAGGTGGCTTTGGTAAGGGGCGCAAGCGCAGTGGAGCCAAAGGTGAGGATGTCTATGTTCGCGTGCCTCCCGGAACTATTGTTTACGATGCTGAGACCGAGGAAGTGCTGGCTGACCTGGTCGACGACAATGAAACCTACCTGGCGGCCAGAGGCGGGCAGGGTGGCAGAGGCAACGACCATTTCAAATCGCCCACTAACCAGGCTCCTCGTCGGGCAGATCCGGGTCGTCCCGGAGAAGAGAAAAGACTGCGCCTGGAGCTTCGTTTGATCGCCGACGTCGGACTGGTAGGATATCCCAACGCCGGTAAATCCAGCCTTTTGAAGACGCTCTCGAGAGCCAGGCCGAAAGTCGCCGAGTACCCGTTTACGACCCTGATCCCAAACATTGGTATTGTCGCAGTGGAGGAATACCGTTCGCTGAAAATGGCCGATATTCCTGGAATCATCGAAGGTGCCAGCCGTGGCAAGGGGCTCGGTCTTCAGTTTTTGAGACATATCGAACGTACTTCCATATTGCTCTATATGTTAGATGGTACCCGTCAGGATTTTATGCAGGATCTCCAGGCTCTGCACAACGAATTGCGGGAATATAACTGGAGACTCTTGTCAAAACCTGAACTGATTTGTATAAATAAAATCGATCTCTGGGATGATGAGACTCTTGAGCTTTGGAAGGCCGAACTGGACGGGGGTTACCTGTTTATCTCGGCCAAAGAAGAGATCAACCTGGATCAGGTTAAAGCTAAGCTGGCTGAGTTGATGGATAAAAAGGAAATAGACGATGATAAGCGACTCACGGAAGATTCGTGACTGGCTGAAACTTTACACAGTGCCTCATATAGGGATAATCGGGTGCCTGCGCTTGATCCGGCAATTTGGTTCACCGGCTGAAGTCTTCAAAGCGTCGAAAGATCAACTCCTGGCACTCGAAAATGTCGGACCGAAAGTAGTTGAAGCGATCGGCAGGGGCGGCGACGAGGCCCTCTGCGACCGGCAACAAAAACTGTTCGAGCAGGGGTCCTTCAAATTCATGACTGTTAGTTGTCCTGAGTATCCGGATAAGCTGAAGAATATCTATGATCCTCCGCCCTTTCTCTATCTTGAAGGGGATGAGAGCTGTCTTTTTGAGCCAACCATAGCCATCGTCGGTTCCAGAAGCCTTTCGGTCTATGGAAAACGAATGGCTGAAAAACTGGCATCTGAACTGGCACAGGCCGGCTTAACAATCGTTTCCGGCTTTGCGCGTGGAATCGACAGTATCGCTCATCGTGCCGCGCTGGAAGCGGGTGGTAAGACAGCGGCGGTATTCGGAAGCGGTCTGGATGTGATCTATCCACCCGAAAACAAGGCAATTTACAGGAATCTGGTGTTGAACGGATGCGCTCTGTCGGAGTTTTTTCTCGGAGTCCATCCCGATCGTCATCATTTTCCCCGCCGGAACAGGATTATTTCCGGGTTGAGTCTTGGGGTAATAGTGGTCGAGGCCGGTGAAAAATCAGGCGCGTTGTTAACCGCGGAACATGCCCTTGAGCAGGGACGCGAGGTGTTTGCAGTCCCGGGCAACATCACCTCCAAGACTTCCTCCGGCACAAATCGGATCATCAAAGAGGGTGCAAAACTGGTGACCTGCGCGGAAGACGTTCTGGAGGAATTGAAATTCATCATCCCTATCAAAAAATCCAGGGAACCAGAACAGGTGGCTGAACTGAGCGATGATCGCAGGCAGGTTTACGATCTTTTAAGTGATGAACCACAACATATTGACAAGATCGTGAAAAAAGCTAATATTTCCGTTTCACAGACTCTGGAGATTATGCTCGATCTGGAACTGACCGGGCTCGTGGAGCAGTTGTCGGGAAAAATGTTTGTCAAACGGTTCTGATACGACTATATTGTTAATTTGTATAGTAAAGAAGTAAAAATCGCCAACAAGTTAGGTCTGCACGCCAGGCCCTCGGCTCAGCTGGTCAAGACCGCGGCCACCTTTGACGCGGATATCTTTTTGGAAAAGGACGGGCTCAAGGTCAACGGTAAATCTATCATGGGTGTCATGATGCTGGCCGCTGAGTTCGGCTCGACCGTGATTATCTCAGCGGAAGGTCCGGATGAAAATGATGCGGTCGAAGCTATCTATCTGCTTCTCGGATCGGAGTTCAAGGAAGCCTACGATGAGTAAAGCCTCAGGGGAAAGATATGAATTGACCGGAATTTCAGCCTCGCCCGGGGTGGCCTGCGGAGAGGCGGCCCTGCATATTTCCGGTTTCCCCGAGTACAAAGAAGAGATCGTTCCTGAAAAACAGATTAAAGCGGAAATTGGTAAGCTCGAAAAAGCCTTCGACAAAACCCGTGCAGAACTGGAGACGATGCGTAATCATGCTTCAGCCTCTAACTTCCATGATTTGCCGAGCGTACTCGATGCCCAGCTGCTTATTTTGAGCGATGTCGAGTTTCTCAACCAGATCAAAGATAAGATCACCGAATCGCGCTATTCCGCGGTCTCCGCCTTTACGGCCTCAGTCAACGAAAATATCGAGATGTTTTCCCGCAACAAGAATATCTACATGACCGATATGATCGGTGACATCGAGACAGTTTCCAGCCATATCCTGACCCATCTTCTGGGTAACCACAATATCAAACAGATCGGTTTCAAGAACCCTTCGATTTTATTCGCGGCTTATTTTACCCCGGCCGAAATCATGGATATGCCGGATATGAACGTGGTTGGATTCGTGACCGAGAAAGGGGGCGCCGCCTCCCACATGGGGCTTTTCGCCCGTTCTCTGGGAATACCTGCCGTAGTCGCGGTCAAGGCCCATAAGAAGATAGAAGCCGGTAACCGGATGATTGTCGACGGTAATCGTGGAGTTGTGATTGTCAATCCCAGCGATGAAGAGTATGAACAATCGCGCGAGATGTCCAAGCAGAGCCGGATCAAGCAGTTGCAGATGCTGAAATTGATCCGTGAACTGCCCTCGGCCACTCGTGATGAACATAAAGTCGATATCACCGCCAATTTGGATATACCGACGGATATCGATAAAGTGCTGGCGCAGGAGCAGATCGGGATCGGCCTCTACCGTACCGAGTTTCTGTACCTGCAGTATTCCACATTTCCGACCGAGGAACAACAGAAAAAGATATACACTGATATCGCGCGTACCTTTGCGCCACAGGCCGTGATCCTGCGGACATTCGACCTGGGCGGTGACAAGCTGACCGATTTCTATAAATCCGATATTGAGATCAACCCGGCTTTGGGATGGCGGGGGATTCGTTTTGCGCTGGATGTGCCCAATATCTTCGAAACGCAGGTCAGGGCGATTCTGCGCGCATCCTCACAAAAAAATATAAAGATCATGCTGCCGATGATTTCCACCCTGGAAGAAGTCCGCTCGGCGCGCGAGAAAATAGAGCTGATTAAAAAAGACATGAAGAAGAAGCGTGTGCCCTTTGATCATAAAATCGAAGTCGGGATTATGATCGAGACTCCCGCGGCGGTGCAAATCGCTGACGCTTTAGCCAGGGAAGTGGATTTCTTCTCGATCGGTACCAACGATCTGACCCAATATACGCTCGCGGTCGACCGCAATAACCTGCGGGTGGCACGTCATTTCCAGGCTTTCCATCCAGCCATATTGAAGTCTATCAAAATAACCGTGGAAGCCGGTCATAAAACAGGTATCCCGGTCGGAATCTGCGGAGAGATCGCTGGTGATCCGCTGGCCGCCAAGCTTTTGGTCGGGCTGGGTGTCGATTCACTTTCGATGAATCCGGCCTCGATCGCTGTAATCATGAATATATTGCACAAGATAGACTTTGAAGAGGCGATGAAGTTCGCCCGCAAGGTTCTCAAGTATTCGACAGAACAGGAAGTTACACGGGCCCTGGTTAAAGATTATGACCGGAATTTTTCAAACAATTCCACGCGAAAAAAAGCAGAGGTGAAAAATGGCTGATTTAAAAAAACTCCTCGAGGAGTACGATAAGGAAGGGATGTATCGTAAAATCGTCGATTTTCCCTCCCAGCTCGAAGAAGGTTTCAAAATCGGAAAGGACAGCGCAAAACCGGATATTGATATCTCCGGAATCAAAAATATCGTGGTTTGCGGATTGGGTGGATCAGCGATCGGCGGTGACCTGGTGCGTACTTTTTTGACCTACCGAATCAAGGTGCCTTTCCAGATCTGCCGTCATTACCTGGTGCCCGACTATGTCGACCAAAATTCCCTGTGCATACTGTCTAGTTATTCCGGTACCACTGAAGAGACTTTGTCCGCTTACAATGACGCCAAAGCGAGAGGCGCGAAAATCTTTGCTGTCACAACCGGTGGTGACCTGAAAAAGAAAGCTGAAGCCGATGGTTTCACGGTAGTGACCATTCCACCCGGTTTTCCTCCCCGCGCGGCCTTGGGGTATTCCTTCATGCCGATGCTGGTTATGCTCTCGAGGCTCGGGTTTATTGCTGATCTCGATGATGAAATCACGGCCTGCATCGAGTTTCTGCGTGACAACGTCAAGCAGTATATTATCGACAAGCAGGAAAACCTGGCGATCGAAGTTGCCAATAAGATGTTCGGACGGTTGCC
>WJMC01000121.1 GCA_014728145.1 Candidatus Zixiibacteriota bacterium
CAAAGCCTCGAAAGCCATCGGATCATAGGAAATATCGAGACCGAAAGCTTCCGAGATATCCATAAGCGAGAGGTAAACGACTTCCCCCTCGCGGATATGGCCGATCTGCTTGACATCCTGATCGTAGTGGTATTCCGCGCACTGGCCGGAATCGGAACTCAGTACCGCCAAAAAGGCCATAAGTATTATTGAAAATTTGTAAAAACTCATATACAGGTTGTACCATGCAGTAGTCAGTAGCGTTCCCGCATACCTCTCTGGATCTGGCGCTGATCATCCTTGCGCTTTAAGGCTTCACGTTTATCGTACATCTTTTTACCCCGTGCCAGGCCGATTTCGAGCTTGGCGTACTTGCCCCTGAAGTATAGTCTCAGGGGTACGATTGTCAGCCCGCGCTCGAGTGTTTTTGTACGCAGTTTGCGGATCTCTCGCTTATTTAATAATAGCCTCTTTTTGCGGTCGGGATCATGTTTTTCAAACGAGGCCTGCTCGTACGGGTTGATCCTCATGGAATGGACCCATACCTGGCTGTCCTCCACCGCGGCATACGCCTCCGAGATCGAAACTTTGCCCTGCCGAATCGATTTCACTTCGGCACCTTTCAGTTCCAGACCGGCCTCGAACTTCTCCAGAATATGGTATTCATGGTAGGCTTTGCGATTGGTCGTGATTACCTTTATGTTTGATTGATCCTCGGCCATAAGCTGTATTTATACCATGCTCATTCATTTAAGTCAATTTAAATCAGGGCTTTTGGTTTTCTGCATTTAATTTAAATTTCGCTTGAAAAAATAAAAGTAGCGCATATATTGACGATACGAAAAATTAGCAGGTTTTGTTGCCGAAGTGGTGGAACTGGCAGACGCGCTGCGTTCAGGGCGCAGTGTCCGCGAGGACGTGCGGGTTCAAATCCCGCCTTCGGCATTTTTTTATGCCATGTTTGGCCACTTAAGCATCGAAAGAAGATAAAAGGCGGAACCGATAGTGTCGAATCAAAGCACTAAAATTTTTTCCTGTGGCGGGTAAGTATCTTTTTGCTGTATTTTTCCGACGACCGAAGTATTGCGAAAGCGGGTAGTTTTTTCATGATTGGATATCATCTTTACGGTTCCGCCCTATCAGTTAGCATAATTCGAATCTATTCTTTCCTGTAAGTTACGAATTATACTTTTGTTAAAAAAGTATTAAAATAAATGTTACGGGGCTGATTCAATCTAAAAATAATTAAATTTCACAAACCGCTCTACCACAACTCTTTACCGTGCGCATTTCGGGTGGCTGAAGTCTCCGCCAAAACGGAGTATGATTTACCGAAAAGGGTAGTTTTCGGTACTGTTTTGCATGCTAAAATAATTTGTAAATATCTTGACTAATATAGGCTTATAATGTATCGTATATATCTCTGAATGTGAAAAAGGTAACATTATCGGCGGTAGCAGATGGCAGAACACAGGCTGATCGAACTGGACAAGAAAAAGCTTCTGTTTGTCGGTGGCTATGGTTCCGGCAAAACAGAAGTTGCAGTCAATTTCGCCTCCTATTTAGCCAAATACGGTTACCTTCCACTGAGCATAGTCGACCTCGATATCGTCAATCCTTATTTTCGTTCCCGTGAAGCAGTAATGCCTTTGACCGTGCTGGGAGTAAAAGTGATTTCACCAGCCGGGGAGCAGGGCACTGCCGATCTGCCGATTATCGTCCCACAGGTAAAAGGAGCGGTGGAAAGCGATGAACAGCGGGTTGTCCTGGATGTCGGGGGGGATGATGTCGGGGCCCGGGTGGTCAGTTCACTGGCGGGTTCTTTTCCGGCTGATGACTACGAGATGCTGATGGTTTTAAACAAGAATCGTCCCTTCACTTCAGATCTTCAGTCGTCTGTGCAGATGCTCAAACAGATCGAAGCGGCCAGCCGTTTAAGGTTTACTGGTTTGGTCTCGAATACTCACCTGATCGATGAGACCACGCCGGAGACAGTGCTGGATGGTTTGAAGCTGGCTCGTGAGGTCGGGCGCGAAACCGATCTCGAGGTCAGATTTGTATCTGCCAAGGAAGATGTTTTAAAGCGGATCGACCCGGAGGACCTGGATTGTCCGGTTTTACCACTTGAGAGATTTATGCTCAAACCATGGGAAGTAAACAAGAAAGCTGAGCAGAAATAGAAACTGCTCAAGAGGATGTATATATGCCCGGAATCACAATCGACAAGAACTACTGCAAGGGATGTGAGTTGTGCGTCAAGGCCTGTCCCCAGGAGATCCTTTCGATGTCGAAAGAGATCACCAAGCGGGGCTATTTTTATGCCCGGGTGCATGATCCCTCGCGCTGTATCGGCTGTTGCCTGTGCGCGATAACATGTCCTGACGCGGCTATCGAAGTACACACTCATGGAACCCGGTTTGTCCTGTTTGACTATTAAGCGAGTAAGCGAGAGCGTTTATTATGGCAAAAGTTTTAATGAAAGGTAATGAGGCGATCGGAGAGGCGGCGGTGCGCGCCGGCGGTATCTATTATTTCGCGTATCCGATTACCCCTCAAAGTGAAGTTGGAGAATACCTGGCCAAGCGTCTGCCCGAGGTGGGCGGGGTGTTTGTGCAGGCCGAATCGGAAGTCGGTGTCGGCAATATGATTTTCGGCGCCGCGGCTTCTGGCAAGAGGGTGTTTACGACATCATCGAGCCCCGGTATCAGCCTGATGCAGGAAGCGATATCATATATCGCCGGAGCCAATCTGCCCGCGGTCTTTATCAATATCATGCGCGGCGGTCCCGGTCTGGGCGGAATTCTGCCGGCCCAGTCGGACTACTTCCAGTCGGTCAAAGGCGGGGGACATGGTGATTATCGCCTGATGGTTTTGGCCCCGTCGACTGTGCAGGAAGCGGTCGACCTGGTCATGCTCGCGTTTGATATGGCTCAGAAATACCGCGGTCCCGTGATGGTGATTGGTGACGGTATGATCGGTCAGATGATGGAGGCGGTTGAATTTCCGGATGAGTTCAAAAAGCCGGTCGATCCCAGGACTCTCGACTGGCCGACTACCGGATGCGAAGGCAGACCTCATCGGATTATCAAGTCGCTCCACCTCGATCCGGAAGCTTTGGAAATCAACAGCTTAGAGCTGGCTAAAAAGTATGAGCGCATGAAAGCCGAGGAAGTTCGTTACGAACTATACAAAGTCAGTGACAAAAATCAGATCCTGATTGTCTCCTACGGTACCATGGCGCGTATCTGCCAGACCGTGATCGATGAGCTCGAGGATGAGGGTGTTTCGGTCGGTCTTTTGCGACCGATTTCACTTTTCCCGTTCCCGGAGAAAGAGATCCATGCTGAAGGCATCAAAGACAATATCAAGACAGTACTCTCAGTTGAGATGTCGACCGGGCAGATGATCGAGGATATCGAGAAGGCAATGATGGGTAAAAAGCCTGTCGATTTCTACGGTCGTACCGGCGGAATCGTGCCCTCACCCGAAGAAGTTAAAGATAAAATCATGAAAATTCTCAAAAAATAGATTACCGAGGTTGTTATGCCTGAGGCTGATGTTAAAATATTTAGAAGACCCGAATCATTTTCCGACAATGTCACGCATTATTGCCCCGGCTGTACCCACGGGATCATTCACCGCCTGGTGGCGGAATCGATCGACGAGCTGGGCATCCGTGGCAGAACTGTCGGTGTGGCTCCGGTCGGATGTTCTGTATTGATATACAATTATTTCAAGACCGATTTTCTGGAGGCGCCGCATGGCCGCGCGCCGGCATTGGCGACCGGTCTCAAACGGGTCAACCCGGAATTGATTCTTTTCACCTACCAGGGTGACGGTGACCTGGCGTCGATCGGCACCAACGAGATCATCCATGCCGCCAACCGTGGTGAGAAGATCACCACGATCTTCGTCAACAACGCCATCTATGGTATGACTGGCGGGCAGATGGCACCGACCACGATGCCCAAACAGGTCACTACCACTTCACCATTTGGCCGCGATGTGAGCTCGGCCGGTTTTCCGCTCAGGGTGAGTGAAATGCTGGCGACTCTGCGTACACCGGCTTATATCGAAAGGGTCGCGGTGCATGAACCGCTCCTGGTGGTGCAGGCCAAAAAAGCGATCAAGAAGGCCTTCAAAAACCAGCTCGAGGGTAAACGGTTCACCTTCGTGGAAGTGCTGTCGACCTGTCCGACTAACTGGGGGATGACCCCGGCTGAATCCACGAAATGGCTGATCAAGAATATGCTTCCCTATTACCCGCTGGGATGTTTTAAGGATACTTATTATGATGAACCGGAAGTCGAACTGCCCGAAGAGGAGGACGCCAGATGAGCCAGTATGAAGTCAAATTCGCGGGCTTTGGCGGACAGGGCATCATGACAGCCGGACAGCTGTTGGCCTACACCGGCATTAACGAGGGCAAGCATGTCGCCTGGATCCCCTCGTATGGTCCCGAGATGAGAGGCGGAACCGCATATTGCACTGTCGTCGTGTCGGACACCAGGATCGGTTCACCGATCATCAACCATCCCCAGGCCACTTGCGCTTTTAACCTGCCCTCTATGACCAAGTTTGCCCCGATGATCAGACCGGGCGGTCTTTTGATAATCAACAGTTCGTTGATCGATGCCCGTTGTGAGCGCGACGATATCACCGAGGTCCTGGTACCTGCCAATGATATCGCCCTCAAAGCCGGCAGTCCCAAGGTAATCAATATGGTCATCCTGGGAACATTTGTCGGTATTACCGAGGTGGTCGATTTCAAGAATCTGCGCGACACGCTGGGTGAGAAGATGGGACGCAAAAAAGAATTGCTTCAGATCAATTACAAGGCGATTGAAGAAGGCTACGACCTGGGAGTCAAAGCCAGACAGGAGAAGCAGACGGTATGAAGACAGTTGAAATAGATCAAAGCAAAGTCGACGAGATTATCGGACGTCATCCGCAGGAACCCCGTTCATTGATTGCGATCCTGCAGGACCTCCAGCGCGAGTTTCATTACCTTCCGCCCGAGGGAATCAAGGGAACCTCCAGGGCCCTGGGAATACCTCTTTCCAAAGTTTACAGCGTGGCGACTTTTTACAACGCTTTTTCGCTTGAACCGCGCGGTGAACATACCTGCCGGATCTGCATGGGGACAGCCTGCCATATCAAAGGCGCGCCATTGGCACTGGACCAGGCTGAAACATTTCTCAAGATCAAGCCCGGCCAGACCACAGAAGATCTGTCGTTCACCCTGGAAGTGGTCAACTGTGTCGGCGCTTGCGCCATGGCTCCGGTGGTGATTATCGATGACAAGTATTATGCCGATGTCAGACCGGATCGGATGCGTCGTTACCTCGAAAGGACCTTGAAATGAAGATAGATTCTCCCGAAAAGCTGGCCCAGTGGCAGAAAGAGTGCCAGAAAAAACAGGAGCAGTATAAAAAGAAAGTGATCATATGTTTCGGGCCGGGATGCCTGGCTTGCGGATGCCGCGATGTTTATGACCGCTTCGAAAAAGAACTCGATGAGTTGAATGTCAGGGATTTCAGCCTGGAAGCTGTGAAGAAGACCGGTTGTCATGGCCTCTGCGAAAAGGGTCCCCTGGTGGTGATCGAACCGGAAGGGATTTTTTACACCAAGGTCAAACCGGCTCATGTCAGGGACATCATCGAAAAGACCCTCCAAAAGGGCGAGCTGGTCGAAAAACTGCTTTACACGGATCCCAAAACCGAGAAGAAGATCGAAGATTATAAAGAGATTCCATTTTATAAAAAACAGATGCGCCTCGCGCTTCGTAACCTGGGACATATCGACCCCGATTCGATCGAGGACTATGTCGCCACCGGCGGTTATTCCGCGGTTGCCAAGGTGCTGACCGAGATGACTCCGCAGGAAGTGATCGACGAGGTCAAGTTATCGCATATCCGTGGACGTGGTGGCGGTGGTTTTCCGGCCGGCCGCAAATGGGAGACCTGTCGCAAAGTCGAATCAGATACACATTATGTTATCTGCAACGGCGATGAAGGCGATCCGGGCGCGTTTATGGATCGTTCGATTATGGAAGGCGATCCGCATGCGGTGCTGGAGGGGATGATCGTCTGCGCCTATGCCGTGGGTGCAAAAGACGCCTATATTTACGTTCGCGAGGAATATCCCCTGGCTGTCATGCATCTTTACCAGGCTATCGAGGATGCTGGAAAACATGGCCTTTTAGGTGACAATATCATGGGCACGGACTTTTCGCTCAATATACATATCAGCCGTGGCGGAGGAGCTTTCGTCTGTGGCGAGTCCTCGGCTTTGATGAAGTCGGTTGCCGGCGATGTGGGTGAGCCGCGTGCCAAGTATATTCATTCTGTCGTCAAGGGTTTGTGGGATGAACCGACGGTCCTCAACAATGTCGAGACATTCGCCAACATACCGCTGATTATCAATGAAGGCGGTGAATGGTTTAAAAATATAGGCACTGAAAAGTCGACCGGTACCAAGGCCTTTTCGCTGGTTGGTAAGGTCGAAAACACCGGTTTGATAGAGGTTCCGATGGGTACCAGCCTGCGCGAAATCATTTATGATATCGGCGGGGGTATCAAGGACGACCGCGCCTTCAAGGCGGTCCAGACCGGGGGGCCTTCGGGTGGATGTCTTCCGGCCGATATGCTCGATCAGCCGGTAGATTTCGACAGCCTCACCAAGGCCGGTTCTATGATGGGGTCCGGCGGTATGATCGTGATGGATGATCGTACCTGTATGGTCGATGTCGCCAAGTATTTTCTTAAATTCCTTGTGGATGAATCCTGTGGCAAGGATGTGCCCTGCCGTGAAGGCCTTTACCAGCTCTGGCAGTTGGCGGTCAAAGTCACCGAGGGCAACGCCTCCGAGCATGACCTCGAGATGATGGAACATCTTTCGGAATATATCATCACCGGTTCCCTGTGTGGACTTGGCAAATCCGGCCCCAATCCGTTTTTGAGTACGGTGCGTTATTTCCGCGATGAATACCTGGCTCATATCAAGGATAAAGAGTGTCCGGCGGGTGTCTGCCGTGAGTTGATTACCTACGAAATAAACGATAAATGCACCGGTTGTTTGGCTTGTATCAAACCCTGCCCGGTTGATGCCATCACCGGTGAGAAGAAGAAACTTCATGTCATCGATCAAGAGCTTTGCACCCGCTGTGGTGCCTGTTACGCGATTTGCCAGTTCGATGCGATTGATATAAAATAGTGAGGTACCGGCGTGAAAATTCAGATAAACGGTAGATGGTATAAGGCTACAGAAGGCGAGACAGTGCTGAGGGTCTGCCGACGCAATAACATCAAGGTGCCGGCTCTCTGTGCTCATCGGGCGGTCGAACCATTCGGCGCCTGCCGTCTCTGCATGGTCGAGATTACCCATGAAAACTGGGGAGGCTGGAAGGGCAATGTGACCGCCTGCCTGTACCCGGTGGAAGACAAACTGATAGTTAAAACCGAGACGCCCAAGGTCAAGGAACTTCGACGGATGGTCATGAATCTGCTTCTGGCACGCTGTCCTGATTCCGAAATTATTCGCAATATGGCCGAGGAATACGGGATATCGATATCCGATTTTCCCAACCGGCCAAATGCTGACGACTGTATTCTTTGTACTTTATGCACACGGGTGTGCGCCAGGATGGGCTTCAATGCTATCTCTATTGCCGGTCGCGGTTACGATCGCGAGGTGGCCACTCCGCTTCGCGAAGCTCCGCCCGACTGTGTCGGTTGCCTGGCCTGTGTAAATATCTGTCCGACTAATTTCATCAAGTACGAGGATGTTGGCAACAAGCGCAAAATCTGGGACCGTGAATTCGAACTGATCGAAACCAAAGACGGCACCACTATCACAAAAGCTTTCGCGGAGCATCTGATCGAACATCAGGGCATCCCGGAGGATTATTTCCAAAGCGGTGATTCTGAAAAACGTGGCGCGATCGCGGTCAATATGAAAAAGCTGGTGGACTGGTCCAAAAAGAAAGAGACCGATAAAGAGGAGGTGGGCAAATGAAGAAGCGCTTCAAGGTAGTTCCCTCGCTCTGTATCGGCTGTCGCACCTGCGAACTTGCCTGTTCATTGACCCATCAACAAAAAGACAAACCTGGCCGAAGCCGGATCTATCCCTTAACGGTCGGCGATGAGCAGTATGTGCCGGTGGTCTGCCTGCAATGCGATGACCCGGCCTGTGCCAAATCCTGCCTGGTGGAC
>WJMC01000122.1 GCA_014728145.1 Candidatus Zixiibacteriota bacterium
AAAGCACGCCCCACCAGGTCAAGACATTGCTGGGACCCGGTCGTAATCTGAATCACATTGGGGGAAATCTCCCGCTCCGGAGTTGAAAGCCACTTCGCCATTTCCTCACGTAGTTCCATGATCCCCTGAGTGAGAGAATATTGCAGGGCCTTGGGACCATGATTTGAGAAGACCCTGTCAGAGCAGGCTTTCAGGTGCGTTTCCGGAAAGAGCTCCGCGGCAGGCAGACCACCAGCAAAGTTGATAATACCGGGCTGAGAAGATACTTTTAGAATTTCTCTAATAACATTGGCCTTCAAGCGGGATGAATTATCCGAAAAAGGCCATTTTGTAATAATTTCTTTTGCCATAGTTGCTGTTGAATCGCTCATATTAACCTCCGCAACAAAGATAAACTCTGCGCTCGAAATAGTCAAGCAAAGTAAGATCGAAATTCAACGATCCCATTTAAATGGCAGGCTGACAGCCCTCACAATTGAAAAGCGGCCGTGTTTCTTACGGATTTCCTCAACTGTGTCATTGGCAGTAGTACGACGCGACATGCTGTTTTGACCGAAAAGGTCAAACTGTGGGGAGTCTGCGATCTTTTTCAGGCTTGTTACACCGGCTCCGATTAACCTGACTTTTTCTCTTTTCGCGCGCTCATCAGGGATCATGGCTGATAATGTTGTGAATATCGTTTCCGGATTGTCCGTGTATTTATCGATGGTTTTCTCGCGGGTAATCGTCTTGAAGTTGGAAAAGCGCAATTTCAGCCTGATGGTCTTTGCCAGAAATCCGGCTTTTTTCATGCGCGAGGCGACTTTATCCGAGAGGGTCATCAAAAGCGAGCGGACAAATACCAGGTCAGAGCTGTCCTCATGAAGTGTATGCTCGTTGGAGATAGACTTCTCGTCCTCAGCTTCGTCAATAGGAGTGACGTGACTGCTCGCCTCGCCGAGGGCCTTCTTTTTCAACTGAAGACCATAAACACCAAAGGTCTGTTCCAGCCGGTCCTGAGGGAAATCAGCCAGATCCCGGATTGTCTCGATCCCCCATTTTTTGAGCACCTCTTCAGTCTGGGGACCGACTCCACGCAGTTTGCGGATTGCCAGGGGGAAGAACTTCTCCTCTATCTCATTTTTAAAAAGCGTAGTCAAACCATCGGGTTTGTTCATATCGGAGGCTGTTTTGGCCAGGAGCCTGTTTTCGGAGATCCCGATCGAGCAGGTGAGCTGCAATTCGCTGTAAATCGCATCCTTGATCATTTTGGCTGTCTCAATCGGATCGCCATAGAGGTTTAAACTGTCAGAAATATCCAGGTAAGCCTCGTCGATTGAGGTCGCCTCAACCAGTGGTGTGAACCTCGAAAGAATTTTGATAATTTGCGAAGATATATAAGTGTAACTGGAATAGTGACCATTGACAAATATGGCATGGGGACAGAGTTTTCTAGCTTTTGACGCGGGCATAGCAGAATGGATACCATACTTACGGGCCTCGTACGAACAGGTCGCAACCACACCCCGTCCGAAGAAATCCCCCCCCACGATGACCGGTTTTCCACGCAACTCAGGATTTGCAACCTGCTCGATCTGGGCGAAGAATGCGTCCATATCTATGTGTAAAATAACCGGTGCCATCTCAACCGATAACGTTGGGCAATCCCGCCATGCGGCGCAGAAGCATAATCTGGCCGGCATGGTAGAACTCATGGTCGCATAAAAACAGGATTGCCTGGGCCGGCGAGGTGTTCCATTCGGGAAGGACCTGTCTCTCTGTTTCTAATTTCTCCAGTTCGACCTGACTGATTCTGTCTTCGAGCCTGCCATGTATTTTATAGAGATGATTTTTGATTTCTGCCAATGATGGCCACGCCTGCGGATCGGGTTCGAACTTCTCCCCCCGGCCGATCAAGACTGGCCAGTTTTCCGGAAGATCGTAGTTTTCGTCCATCAGGCTGAGCATTAAAGTTGCCGAACCGGCGATATGTCCGGCCTGCCAGCGGATATGGTTAATTTCGTGGCCGAACCTCTCAAGTGAGGTTTCCTCGGGGACATCATCCAATAACCGCTTGATTACACCATGGTTCGTCTGAAAGATCTTCGCAATATACTCCCTGATTTCCATCGCGTTCCCCATTTCGTGTCGTTTTATTATTCAGTACGGACTACTCGACCCAGAGTTTTGTCAGTATCCAGCGCGAATTCTTTTCGTCATAGGAGAGCTGAAAGAAATTCGAAGCGTCATCCAGAACCGCGAAATGCCTCAGCTTGTACTGCCCGACAGCGGTTTTCCAGTCCCCGGTGACCTGTGTAACCTTGTAAACCCGTCCGTTCCAGCGAAATTTGACAGGCCTCAGCTTATGGCCTTCGAACAGGGCGATGACATCGATATTGTCTTCTATATCCTGGTACACTCATTTCACCTCCACACACATAGAAACGCCAACAGCCGGACTACATCCGTCTCATCAGCCCGACCACCTTGCCGGCCAGGTAAAATTCCGGCGATTGACAGTTGACCTCGATCACCGGATAGTCAGGATTGGCCGGTTTCAAATAGATTGCGTCCGACTCGGGGAAATACTTCTTGACCGTGGCCTCATCGCCGATAACCGCTACCACTATATCTCCCGGGGAAGCAGTTTTCTGTTGCCTGACAAGGACGTAATCACCATCGAAAATCCCCTCCTCGATCATCGAGTCTCCCGTTACCCGGAGCATGAAAACATCGCCGGTCGGCAAAAACGACTGATCGACGGCATACATCCCCTCCGAATTTTCGACCGCCAGAAGAGGCATACCGGCCGGCACCGAACCGACCAGGGGCACTGTCCGGTAGCTGGAAATCTGCTCCTCGTTCAGTTCCAGCCCGCGCGACAAACCCGGACGCTTGCGAATGTAACCCTTGGTGATCAAGGCCTCCAGGATTGAACGGACCCCGTTGGTGGAGGAAATCGAAAACTGACTGCCGATTTCACGAATAGTCGGCGCGGAACCGGAAATCCGGATCCGATCGGCAATGTACTCAAAAATCTGCCTCTGCCGCCCGGTCAGTTTTGGCTTGGTCATATAACCATCCTCTTATCAAAATTCCATTTTTTCTCGTGATCCCGACAGATTTTCCATCCCGGATTCAATTTTCCGGAGCCGCCAATCTTTATGACGGCTCCGGATCAAGTGATGGGGGTTGATCGGAAAAATCTGGTCTAATTCCATGATCTGCACAAATGATACTGCACATACGAGCAGTTGTCAATACTTTTCTTCGGAAAAAACTGAAAAACATTAATCTTTGATCGATAATTTCTTTAAACAGACCCTGGTTGGTCCTGATTAAAATTAAAATATCTTGACTAATTCTGCAACTGATATAAATTGCTGATGTATAATTGAGAAAGTTCAAATCATTCAAATACTTCAGGGAGAATATTCATGATCAGACGCGTGCTTCTTTCACTTATTGTAGCGGCATTTCTGACAGCTACCCTGTATGCTGGTTCCAGTCCTAACACCCGCAAGAATAATAAGGCGGGAGCTAAGACATCGCCGGTATCGAAATACCGTGGCAAGTTCAAGCTCATGGAAGACCAGTTTGATTTCGGGTATATGCCACCTCGCTCCAAGGCTTCTCATAAGTTCTGGATTAAGAATGAGGGTACTGACACGCTCGAAATCGTTAAAGTGAGCCCTGGGTGAGGCTGCACAAAGGCTCCTCTTGAAAAGAGCCTGTTAGCTGTCGGTGACAGCACTTATGTCGAAATTATCTTTACTTCCGGACGTCGTACCGGGAGGTGGTCCAAGTCTCCAGTGTTAACCGTATCTGACCCGACTGCCGGCAGACCACGCTTGAGACTTCGTGGCACAATCATCGATACCGCCGATACCGAGACCAAGTATCCATTGGAGCTTAACCCGGTCAGCCTCAATGTTCTGGTCGAGGAGATGAATGAAACCTTTAAGGTGAAGATGAAAAACATCAGTAAAGACACCTATAAGGCAAAACTCGTCTCATACAATCCCGAATTCATGGAAGTCAGTGTTGACCAGCGGGATATCAGGCCGGGAGATATCCGCGACATCGAGGTTACGCTGGTAAATCCCCAAAAGCATGGCCCAGCGGGATTTGAGCGCTCATTTACAATCGAGCTTTCTGACCCGGACAAGACCCGTTTTACCGTACCGGTCAAGCTCTCCAAGCATCAGACCAAAAGGGTGTCTGCACAGGGTAATAATCGTCCGCGTATTACCGCTAGCCAGTCGGTCAGAAATTCCGGCCTGACTACCAAAACCGGCAACAATATCAGCATCATTGATGCTGGAACGAAATCTTCCAGCAGTAAATCTGACTGATAGAAACATATTCCAAAGAAAAAGCCGCAATATAACATTGCGGCTTTTTTAAATTCCGATTTTATCGAACAGATCAGTAGCCCGGGCTGAATGGGTCCTCGTTTTTAATCAACTGTTCCCATTCCCTGTCGGTTCTTTCACCCTGGGCTGTTGAATGCTTGAGCACATAGTCACCGTAACCGGTTTCATCCACGAAAATGAAATATATATATCCCTGGCTACCGAAATTGAAATAATTCCAGCGTTCATACGGGTCACGTGACGCAGTTGAAACCTTGTTTTCAATCTCATCAGGATCGCCATATTTCATATATATTCTGCCACGGTCTGTCAGCCAGCCGTCATCACGATCGATCATACTGATCGAAAACTTATCGTTGGCGTGTTTGAAGCGCCTGAAAACCTCCACCTTGAATTCATTCAGGCGGGTCGATGGGATCGGATCGCGCCTGTCCCAGAATTCCTTGAGCCAGTTTTTCTTGCCTTCCAGGTCCAGTTCCTCATACAGCTTGCGGTCCTGATCTTTCGTATAGTAATAGATAATCTTTTTCATCAGTTCGGCATCTTTTTCGGTGAAATCTTCGGTGGCCACTGCCGGGGCGATCTCGTCGGTAGAATACAGCAGGGTAAAACTTTTGCGGGAGGTAACATTGGAATTGTCTTCCAGATCTGTCACCTCGATAATGAAATCGAAATTGCCTTCGGGGAGATCGTTGACATCGATGGCAGATGAAATAATCGCGCTCGGCCCGGGTTTATGATATTCCCGTTGCCCGTAGCTGGCCACGGGAGTTTTGGCGTAATCCTCGATCCGGAAATTTACTATATACTTGCGGTTTATATCCTTGCCGAATTTTAGGTTGTAGATTTCAGCGTAGAAATACATCAGCGAATCCGAATCGTAATAAACGCGTGCCGGGTTCGGGATAACATGTCGATTGCCTTTTTCAAGCGGATTGCCTGATTCTGACACTGTGTCCTCAGAGGGGATCATATCAATATCGTAGGCAAGTTCGATATCAGACATCATCAAGTCTTTATCCGATGAATAATCGGGTATCTGCACCTTGATCTGGGTTTCTGCGAATTTGCCCGAAAAAGGTTCGCCATTGACCTGCGAGTTAGCGTCTTCAACATATAATTTCACCGAGTACTCGCCCGGCCTCATAAGGGCCTGAAGTGCATCCAGAACCTTGAAATTCCCCTGCGTTGTCTTCTGGGGCTCATCCACCTGGGTAGCTATTTTCTTGTAGAGTGTATCGATCAGCTTACCCTTGTCATCAAATATTTCCAGCCAGATATAAGCCTCAGCCTGGTAAATGTCATCCAGCATCTCGAAAGTCAGTTCCTTGCGCAGAAGCAGGTAGTAGAATTCGACCAGAGCAAATTCGGGGTAGTTGCCGATCTTGAAGGTGGCGTAGTCGAGACGGGTAGTCATCTGTTCCCTGGCCTGGGGTTGCTCGAAGGCCTGCCCGTGAGCAAACCCGCCAAGGCATATCAAAATTGTAACAAAACTGAGTATATACTTCATTATACCTCCTTCTTATTTCAATCGTAATCGTCAATTCTATCGTCTATAAAGCCCCGCCTGCCGTCGTAGGGATACTGCAGTTCATAATCGCCTGTCCCGATCTCATCGACAAATACGAAAGTCCGCGAAAGACTGTAATAATACCAGATCTGGTACGGTTTCGAGTTCAGCTCAAAAGGATGGCTTTCGACCTGCTCAGGCTCACCATAGATTATATAGATCATCCCCATATCAGTTCTCCAGCCCTTGCGATGGATCGAAGAAAACAAGCGGTTGGCATCCTTGATGCGCTGGTAGTATTTCATGCGCAGTTCGTTTTCCGGTGTGGCCGGAGTCGGATCGTGTTCCTTCCAGAATTCCTCAAAAGCTTCGAGCCTGTCCTCAGGTTCGGCATCCCTGAGTTTGTCGAGATCATCCTGCCGGGCAACGAATTTCAGCATTTCGACTGCCAGGTCGAAATCGTTGCGAATCAGCGCTTCCAAAGACCACTCTATTGTGAAATCTGCGGAAGTGGTGGAGATTTCCTTACCCCGGTTGTTTTCCAGATCAATCTGCAAAGTGTAATCGTCGGGTAGAAGATCTTCCAGCGAGATATGTTTTATAAAGCGCGTAATCGGTTTGTCCAGAGTTACTTCGAATTGGTCTTCGTACTTCTCTTTGCCCTGCTGGTTTTCAATATTGAATATTAATCTACCGTCGAATGACTTGTCAGCTTCGTGATACAGTTCCACATAGAAAGAAACCTGCTTGATATCCGCCCCATAGACTCTGGTGACGGCGGGGATAATTCGTTTTTCGCCCTTGTCAAAACGGGTCGGGATCGAGTCCAGAGGCAGAGTTTCCCTGATAAACTCAATGCTTGAAATATCAGTCTTCTTGTCGAACAGACGCTGAATTTCAAATTCTCGCTCGATCGGAGAAATCTTTTCCGAATGCTTGTCAATCAGCTTGCAGACAAGCTTGAATTTGCCTTTACCTACTTTGAGGTTGACGAGATTTATCAGGAAATCATTCGGATTCCTGGTGTCGGGATAATTCGAAAGTTTGTAGTACCTTTCCACCGATGTGCCGGTCAACTGGCGATTGTCTTCGCCCAGGATGACGACGTTTATCTCGTAATGAGCGACAAAGTCTTCATCCTGCTTAAAGAACTTCAAACCGTCGTTGTAAATTTTATAGTAAACTTCCAGTTCGACCTTATCCTCCTGGGCTGTCTTGAAAGCGGCCAGATCGATATCAAAACGAGGCTCATCGAGAGGCCTGTTTTCAAAAAAGCCGATCTGCCCATCAGCCTGGGGCATGAAAACGAGCAAATAAAGAATTAGTGTCAATATCGTACAGACTATTTTTCGCATAAGTTTAGTCCTCCGTTGTTCGTTGTCATTCTATAACTTAAAACGCTCGAGACGGAGATTAGTTTAAATATAGTTTAGATTATAGACATAATTTCAGCGGGGCAACTAAAAATTTTTGGTTATTCGTAACGCAGGGATATAATAGGATCGACTTTGGCAGCTTTATAAGCCGGGTACAATCCCGAGACAATTCCCACTCCGACAGCCACCGTAAAGCCGGCTATGACCCCGAAGATCGGGATTGAAAACGGGATTTTGAGCGCGTTCGAGGCGGCCATGGATATCAGGACTCCGAGCAGAATACCGATTACACCACCGCTCAAGGTCAGGGTCACGGCTTCAACAAGAAATTGAAGCAGTATATTTATCTTTCTGGCGCCTATAGCCTTACGGATACCGATCTCACGTGTTCTTTCCGTTACCGAGACGAGCATGATGTTGAGTACGCCCACACCACCGACCATCAGGCCAATCGAGGAGATCACGATCATGACCGCAAAAACAGTAGCTGTGATGTCCTTGAATAATTCGGTCAGTTGCTGTTGCGAAAAAACCGCGAAATCATTTGGTTTGTCATAGGGCACACCTCGATAGGACCGCAATATCTGGATTATCTCTTCCATGGCTTCATCGATCTTGTCCGGTGTTGTTGCTGAAGCAACCAGATGCAGGGCCTCCTCCCAGGGATACATGCGTTCGAATGTGCCGAGCGGGATCGCTACGAAATTATCTGAATTGTCACCGCCGAAAGGGTTTTCACGCTCATCCATGACACCGATGACTGTGAATTTTATACTGTTGACGACGATTTCTTTTCCGATTGGATCGATACCTTCAAACAGCCCCTCAGCCAGAGCGTCGCCTAAAACTGCAACCCGGGCTTTATGATGGTTTTCCGATCTTGTGAAAAATCTCCCGGCC